>DAOWLV010000251.1 GCA_030643455.1 Candidatus Krumholzibacteriia bacterium
CGCACCCTCGGTCCCGGAAAGGCTGACGGACTCACCCTTGTCAAGATGCCGCAGGTACAGAAGGGTCACTCCGTCCTCGTCGGTGGCGGTAAAGGCCAGTTTGGTGCCGTCGGGAGATACGGCAACCGGACCCGGGGATCCACCGTCCAAATCGTAATTAGTGTTTCCCGGGGGCGGAATCATGGTGTGTAAAACCGGAGCGGGTTCCGGATTGGCCAGGACTTTCCAACCCAAAAAAGTGCCGGCAACCAGGCACGCCAGCGCTATCCCCACTATAAAAACAACCGGGGACTTGGCTGGCACCGGTTTCCCGGGCTGGGCTACCATGCCCAGCTGGGAAAAACTCAAATTTGTTCCGCTGGCTCCACCATCCTGCAGGAAGATGCGTGCCTCTCCGATATCACGCAGACGTTGCTTGGGATTTCGTTCCAGGCAACGTTCGATCAACCGGCAAAGCTCGGGAGCCTCATCGACGGGCAAGGATTTCCAGTCGGGCTCCGCGCGAAGAACGGCAGCCAGGGTGTCGCTGATGGTTTCCCCATGAAAGAGCTGATCGCCCGTCAGCATCTCGAACAGGATTACCCCGAAAGCCCAGATGTCGGCTCGCCGGTCCACGTTGCTGCCGCGGGCCTGTTCCGGGCTCATGTAGGCCGCCGTGCCCAGAATGGCGCCCACCTGGGTCATGGCCGCAGTCATGGTTGGAGAAGTGGATGACTCATTCTGATTGGGATCATCACCAAACCAGGCCTGGGCCAGTCCGAAGTCCAGGATCTTGACTTCACCTTCACCGGTTTCCATGATGTTGGCAGGCTTGAGATCACGATGGACGATGCCGGTTTCGTGGGCGGCTTCCAGGCCGGCGGCAATCTGGCGAGCGAGGTTCAGGGTCTCTTCAACCGGGATGGGACCCTTTTTCATCCGCACGGTCAGTTCGGAACCTTCCACCAGTTCCATGACCAGGAAGCGGACCCCTTCCACTTCTTCAAACCCGTAAACCGAGGCCACATTGGCATGCTGGAGGCTGGCCAGGGCACGGGCCTCACGCTGAAAACGAGCCTCACGTTCGGGGTCTCCGCTCAATTCGGCGGGGAGGATCTTGATGGCCACATCACGGCCCAGCTTGGTGTCTTTGGCCCGGAATACTTCACCCATCCCGCCCTTACCAAGCTTGTCCGTGATTTCGTAATGAAGCAGCGATTTGCCGATCATCCCAATCCCTCACTGATAGGTTTTCAAATGCAAAAAAGTACTGACGTACTTCAATCACCCACTATATTACCAGGATTTTACCACCGCCTGGATTCCAGTGTCAATTAGATAATGAAATTGATTACCATAGTCAAATATGCTGGTGTTGGACCGGTCAGCGCAGCAAGGTGATCTTGCGCTGCTCATCCGCTCCGGGCCAGCTCAGGCGCACGATGTACTGGCCCGAGGGAAGGTCTCTGCCGCGGTTGTCCCGGCCATCCCACGTGAACAACTGCTCGCCTGCCGGGAAGTTGCCGCGGGCCAGCCTGGCGACCCGCTGGCCCGCCACCGAGTAGATCGAAAGTACCACGTGCTGGGGTTCGACCAGGGCAAAGGCGAGATTCACGCGGGGATTGAAGGGATTGGGGTACGCCGCGAGCGGTCCGGTCAAAGGCGGCAGCTGCACCGCGCTGATGATTTCCCGGCCCTCATAGAAATAGACCAGTCCTTCCGCGGACCCGATCAACACGTCGATATGGCCGCTCCCGGTCCAGTCGCACACGAAAGGCCGCGAGCGGGCCTCCCCGGGCAGGTCGATGACGCGACCGTCGGAAAGGACCTCGATGTAACTGGAGAAACCAGGATCGGTATCGGTGCCCACGTTGCCGTAGAGCAGAAGCTGGCCCGCCGTGTTGCCCACCAGCAAGTCGCGGATACCATCACCGTCGCAGTCGGCGAAATCCGGACTCGAACGACCGCCGGGCACCACCAGGTCGCCGCCCTCTTGCTGGATAATCAGTGCGGCTGCGAGCTGCGGTTCGCCGTTGCCTGCGGTGTCGAGGTAGATCCGCAACCGGCCGTCCCCGGCCCCGATCAGCAGATCATGCCGCCCGTCGAGGTTCCAGTCGACCCAGGCCGGCGTGGCGCGAAAACCGATGTCTATGTTTTCCGGCTGTTCAATGCCTGCCTGGACGAAGGCACCGGCGTCGAAGAGAGGCTCGCTGTCCGTTCCCACGTTGCGATAGATACGCACCGTGCCCTCGGCCGTGCCCACCAGGAGGTCCTTGCGTCCGTCGTCATCCCAGTTCACCACTCGTGGGAAGAGACCCAGGCAACCGGCGGCCGGCCAGGTCAGCGTATCCCCGTCGGCCATGGCATAGACGTACCCCGCGAAGACCGGCGCTTCCGCAGACCCGACGTTCCGGTAGACACGCACCCGGCCGTTGGGGTAGCTGCTACCACCTTCGCCGACGATGAGGTCCCGTTTCCCGTCGGCATCCCAGTCGGCGCAGGAGGGAACGGAGTAGCCGAAGACCCACAGGTCCTCACCGGAGTCATGAACGATTTGCGGCGCCTCCAGTACGAGTTCGGCGGAAGCCGTCCCGGCGCTCAAGATCATTATCGCTGCTGCGATGGAGAGATATTTCATGCTTTCGGACCTGCACCGCATGATTCCCCCCTCGAATATTGTTCGGCCTTGGGAGGCCTTCGTCGCCGCGCCGCGACAAACAGCCCCGACACCGCCAAAAACATCCCG
This sequence comes from Candidatus Krumholzibacteriia bacterium, assembly GCA_030643455.1. Lineage (GTDB taxonomy): Bacteria > Krumholzibacteriota > Krumholzibacteriia > LZORAL124-64-63 > LZORAL124-64-63 > JAGLCY01. The sequence continues at coordinate 2,726 of DAOWLV010000251.1, forward strand.
CCGAAAAACAGGGGCCACGAGTACGCTACACCCGGATACCCGTTGGCCATGATGATGGCCGAATCTTCCACGAACGACCAGTACCAGAGCACGAATCCAGACCCCACCAGGGCCAGAACCGGCCATGTCATTCGCAAGCCGGAACCTGAGGTCTCGCGAAGAATCAGCAAAACACAGCTGACCACCATGTAGACACTGATGAGTACGGGAGCGAGTACCGGGCCGAACCAGGGCACGGGTATCAAAAACAGGCAATCCCATTCCAGTAATGAACCCGGCCAGCCGGAAAACAACCGCAAGCCGAGGTAGTATGTGATGTCCCAGACACCAAACATCAGGAAAAACATCGCGGTCCGGGTCCAAAAACCGGACGCCGCAAGCCACGCTACCGTCAAGAGCATGACAATGGTGCACGCTTCGCGAACATGTTCGATCCCGAAGCGGCCCAGTTGCGCCACGATCTCCTGGGTGTCGGTTCCGGGAGTAAAAAGGTTTCCCCTGAGATAGACGACACAGATGGCTTCCAGGAATCCCATGGCGATTGCGAATAGAGCGACGCACAACAATCGAGAAAGGACCGGGTGGCCCATTGAAACAGGGGAAGACTCCATAGACGATCCTGCATGTACCGGCAATTCATCAGGCATGGTTGTCCAGCCAGGGTTCTTGCCGAACCGGATCATTTGATCAGGGCCATCCGTTTTGTCTCCGAGTACGTGCCAACTTCAAGGCGATAGAAATATATCCCCGATGGCACCTGGCGGCCGTGTTCGTCGGTACCGTACCAGACGACTTCCTGCCGACCAGGGGCCGACAGCCGATCGACCAGCGTGACAACCCGGCGGCCATCGACCCGGTAGATCGAAAGCCTCGTCTGCTGGGCTGTGGGCACTTCGTAGCTGATCGCTGTTGCGGGATTGAACGGATTGGGGAAGTTGGGGTACAGCCGGGCACCACCGGTGAGAATCCCCGGTGGTGGCACGGCAGAGGGTGCGTCGCAGCCGAGCCCGTGGGCTCCCATGAGCCCGCAGTCAGGGTTGAAACCGGACAGGCAGGGCGAGCCCGCCGCCAGGGTGAAGTCGTCGCCTTCCGGATCGCAGAACAGGGGATCCTCGCAGATGTTGCCGTCCTTACCCAGGAGTACCTCGATGTAACCTACCCAGTCGCCCCCGGCATTGCCGTGGATGTCGGTGCAGTCGATGTGGGCGCTGCTCAAATTATCCACGTACACGCCGACACCATCGGCACTCGAAGCCACGATGCAGTGACTGAGCTCGACGTGCCCGCTGCAGTCGGACGAAATGTTGCCCCCGTAGGGAGCCGCGTTGCCGTAGAATGAGCACTGAACCAGTGCTGCACCGGACATTCAGGCCCGGAAGCCGCCACCGTACTCATCAGCGGTATTCCTAATGAAGGTGCAGCGCGTCACCGAAGCGGTGGCTCCGTAGGTGCAGCACACCGAAACACCGCCACCGCTGACGGCGTGATTCCCGACAAACAGGCAGTCTTCGATGACGCCTTCCTCCCGCATGGTGATACCGCCGCCCTCGGAACCCTTGTTGTCGATGAAGTGGCAGTTGCGGATTGTCGCGTAAAGGCACGACACGCCGCCGGACCAGCCGTCGTTGCCCCTGGTGATGGTGATCCCCTCGATGATGCTGTCGAGGGTCTCCCCGCCATGAAGGGTGAAACCACGGTGGTTTTCCGAATCGCTGGCCTCGCAGTCGATGATGCAGGTGGTAGGATCACCGCTCGCCGAGCGAACCGTGATCTCCTTGCCATTGAAGACGAGATCCCGGTTGCCGTCTCCGGTGTAGACACCATCCATCAGCTCGACCACGTCTCCGTTCACGCATTGATCGATGGCGGCCTGGATCGTCAGCGGACCACCCGGTTCGACGATGTAGATCTCCGCCGCGGCGCCGGTCGCAAGGATTGCGATCATGGTCAGGATCAGGATTTGTATCAGGGGTAGGGATAGGGGCAGGGATAGGACTTTCATGATGGTCTCCTATCTCGTTGGTCGAGACATATCCCAGACACGAATGAAGCCTTCTTGCAGTGTACCACATCTGGGGCCAGGAAAGGGGCCGGCCCGTTTGACACCACCGGCCTTGCGCCCGATCGTCATACACCTCCCCACATGGCGATTCCGAGGCCACCATGACCCATTCCCGATCCATTATCGTTGCTACGCTCTCCGCCAATGACGCGTTCAAGCTGCAGTATCCCCGTTACCTGAAGGGCGCGGTGTTGATCGCGCTGGCGTTGACGGCCCTGTTGGTGTGGTTATGGCCGGGTTATGAAGCCAAGCCGTATACCTTGAGAAAGACTGAAGTGCTGGAGTTGATTGTGCTCGAACCCGCGCCCCTGGTGGTTGAACCGCCCAAACCCCTGGTGGTCCCCCGGCTGCCGCCGATCGTGGAGGCCGCCCATCCGGATGACCCGGATGCGGTGGACACGATTCCGGACCTCATTCCCATCACTACCCCTATTAACGACGTGACCTATCTACCCCCGAGCGATGAGGGGTTCATTCCCAGCTCGGCCGAGCCCGTGATCACATTTCAAATGAAGGCCGATTACCCGGAGATCGCGCGGCGGGCCAGACTCGAAGGCACGGTCCTGGTCCACGCGCGGGTGAATGCGCGTGGGCAGGTGGA
>DAOWLV010000307.1 GCA_030643455.1 Candidatus Krumholzibacteriia bacterium
GAAACGATTGCCCTACACCCGTCTATGTATCGATTGCAAGGAGAAGGAGGAGGCGGAGGCCCTCTGATGTTCAGCCGATTCCTATCGCCCTGGTTGTGGGCTCCCCTCGTGTTCATACTCGATTTCGTGACCAAGAGAGCAGTGCTTGCCAACGAGGCGGCCCTGCGGTCCAAGATCCAGGTCATCGGGGATTTCCTTCGTTTCATCTACGTCCGCAATTCCGGTTCGGCCATGGGACTGTTTCCTGTGGGCCGTATGGTCCTGGTGGGGGTCAGCCTGGCCGCTTCGATCTTCCTGATCTACCTCTACCGCACCACCGAACCCGGGTTGAAGATCCGCCGGGGGGCCATGGCAGCCATTCTGGGCGGCGCTTTGGGCAACCTGGTCGACCGTGTATTTTACGGTGGTCACGTGGTCGATTTCATCGACGTGGGAATAGGCACCCACAGGTTCTACACCTTCAATGTGGCGGACATGGGTGTGACGGTAGGCGGTACTCTGCTTTTCCTGTGTATCCTGTTCGATGGAAGACATTCCCATGACTGATATGGATTCCACGCAGCGGTGTTTCACCGTGGGGCCCGATGACGAGGGTCAGCGGCTGGACAGTTTCCTGACCCGGCAGTGCCCCGACCTTTCCCGCAGCCGAATCCACACGGACATGAAAGATGACCGGGTCCGGGTGGATGACCGCTTGCGCCCCAAGGGTTTTCGCCTGAAGGCCGGCAGCCGGGTGGTCTTCCGGCCGGGGGTGAAACCGGAAATGGTTGCCGTGGCCCAGGATATCCCCCTGGACATCGTCCATGAGGATGACCACATCCTGGTGATCGACAAGCCGGTGGGCATGGTGGTTCATCCTGCGGTGGGACACCCGGACGGTACCCTGGTCAACGCCTTGCTGCACCATTGCAAAAACCTGTCCACCGAAGGTGGACCCCTGCGTCCGGGAATCGTCCATCGCCTGGACCGGGATACCTCCGGGTTGATGACCGTGGCCCTGACTGACATGGCCCATCGACATCTGTCCGAACAACTCCAGGATCGCCGTATGGGGCGGACCTACGTGACAGTGTCCTGGGGTCGTTGGAAAGAGGATGAAGACACCCTGAGCGGGGACATCGGCAGGCATCCCAGGTTTCGCCAGAAGATGGCCGTCGTGAAACAGGGCGGCAAACCCGCGGTCAGCAGGTATCGGGTGCTCGAGGATTTCGGTTTTGTCCAGATGTGCGAGGTTCAGCTGGAAACCGGCCGAACCCACCAAATCCGGGTCCATTTCGCCCACCACGGTCATCCCGTGGTGGGGGACCTGATGTACGGGGATGATCAACGGGCGCGCGGTATCCACAACCTCGACCGTAGCCAGGCCGACCGCATGGTCAAGGCCGCGCGCCGGCAGTTGCTGCATGCCACCGGGTTGCGTCTGATTCATCCGGCCACCGAAGAGACACTTGAATTTTCGTCCGAACCGCCTCCGGACATGGCCAGGGTCCTGGAGATTCTCAGGGAAAACACCTGAATCCGGGGCACGACCGGCGATTCCAATTGTGGACATGGAGGGCCCTGTGTCCTATGCTGTTGCGATCAATGAATGCTCCGGGATGGCCGAGGATTCGATCCCGGCGGCAGGAACCGACTCTTTCAAAGGGTGAAAGTGAGTGAAGATCAAGGAACGCAAACGGGATGGGGTGGCCATCCTGGAGATGAGCGGCAAACTCATGGGAGGGCCGGATGCCGAGGCCTTCGATGAGACCATCAAGACCCTGATCCACGAGGGCTGTCACAACGTCATCGTGAGCATGGAACGCGTGAAGTGGGTCAACAGCACTGGCCTGGGAATCCTCATTTCGGGTTACACCACCCTCAAGAAAAGTGGGGGGGAACTGAAACTCCTCAAGGTTTCGGATCGTATCGAGAACATCTTCATCGTCTCGAAACTCTACACGGTTTTCGAGTCGTTCCAGGACGAAGCCGAAGCCGTCCAGAGTTTTTCCTGATGCTGGATGGTAATGATGGTTCCGAGCGCGGGCAGGTGAATTGAACGTGGCATCCAGAATCGAAATCAAGCTGCCCAGCGACATGCAGTTTCTCGGTGTGCCCGATGCCGTACTGATGGAAATCGGCGGTGACATGGAATGCGGCCAGCGGGCCCTGGAGGAACTCGGCACCTCGGTGATCGAGGCCTGCACCAACGCCATGGAACACGGGAACAAACTGGACGACGTGCTGCCCATCCAGGTGATCTTCGAAGTGGAGGGTCACGAGATCACCATCACTGTCCTGGATGAGGGGCCAGGTTTCGACTTCGAACACTGGACACCCTCGGACGAACTCATGCGCCAGCGTGGACGAGGCATCCTCATCATGCGGGAGTTCACCGACACCCTCGAATTCGGCCGTCACGAAGACGGCCGTTTCATGATCCGCATGGTCAAGAAACTCGCGCCTTCCGAAGACGACTGAACCCATGTCCTGCTATCTCGGTCTTGATTACGGATTGCGCCGGATCGGCATTGCCGCCAGCGATCCCGCCAAGTCCCTGGCCTTTGCCCTTGCTACCCATGTGGAAGGAAGGGACGGCTCGATCCTGGCCCGTCTGCGGGAGTTGATCACCGACAGGACCGTTATCGGACTTGTGCTGGGACTTCCGTTGACCGCCGATGGGCGCGAGGGTGACATGGCCGCACGCGTTCGAAAATTCGCCCGGCGCCTGGCCAGGGAATTCGAAGTGGAGGTGATCCTCTGGGATGAGAGGTTTTCCAGCGCCGAGGCGGATCGCTACCTTGGCGGTGGTCGTGGTTCCCGCAAGGAAGACAGGGATGCGGTGGCTGCCCAGATCATTCTCCAATCCTACCTGGACAGCCGGAAAGCGCAGGCCAGGTCTCGAAAAGAGCAACCGTGATGAAACGTTGGGCAGCAGTGGTGGGGGCCGCCTTTTTGCTGGGTCTGGTGATCGTATGGTGGGGCTGGCGCCTGTGGACGGGGCCTGGCCCACTGTTCTTGCCGGATAGGGAGTCCTTGCCCGCACCCTCGGTGGTTCAGATGCGGATTCCCCCCGGCATGACCCTGGCCGCTGCCGCCGATTCGTTGGCCTCACGCGGCCTGCTGGAGCATCCTGCGGTTTTTCTGGCGGGGGCCAGGTTGACGGGGAAAGGGCGGGCATTGCGTGCCGGACTCTACGAATTGCCGGCCAGCGCTTCGCTCCGGGACCTGTTGCAAGTCCTGACCTCCGGGGCCGCCGTGCAGGTGAAGGTGACCATTCCCGAGGGCCTGGACGCCGAAGAGATCGCCGGCCTGGTATCCGGAGCGCTGGGGTTTTCACCGGATGATTTCCTGGCTACCGCCGATTCCCTGGTGATGACAGCCGCGCTACAGGGGTGGCTGTTGAAGGGAGGCGAGTTTGCAGCTGAGCAATACGATTCCCTGTTGTCTACCGAGTCGGCCCGCAGGCCGCGACGGTTCCGGTGGTGTGAGGGGCATCTTGCGCCCGACACGTTTCATTTCGCCGAGGGAACGGACGCGGCCACGGCGGCACTTTTTCTGGTTTCGACCCAATGGGCGCGCTTGGATTCGGTGATGACCGGGTCCGGAACCGCAACCGTCCTGGATCTTTCCCGACAGGACATTCTCACCCTCGCCTCCATCGTCGAGGCCGAGGCCCGTCGTGATGATGAGCGTCCCCTCATTGCCGCTGTCTATGTCAATCGGCTGCTGCAGGGGTGGCGGCTGGAGGCGGATCCCACCGTGGCCTTTATCCTGCGCAAAAAAGGGAAACGACTCTTCTACCGGGACCTGGAAATTTCTTCTCCGTTCAACACGTACCGTAACAGGGGTCTGCCGCCTGGCCCCATCGGTAGTCCCGGACGGGCAGCTCTCCAGGCCGCTGCCCATCCGGATTCCCTTTGCCGGGCCATGTTTTTCGTGTCCGACGGCCAGGACGGCCATGTGTTCTCCCGCACCGCCCAGGAGCACCAGGCAGCTGTCCAGGAATTCCGACGCACCAGGGGCGCAGATCGTCTCAACCAGAATGATTGACGGAACCGGCACCCCCTTTTATTGTTCAGCCAATCTGACCGGGGATCTGTTTCCGCGCTTCGGAAGGTAATGGCGATGAACCTGATGAAAAAATTCTGGCTGTTGTGTGCCTCCCTCGGGGCGGTCGTTGTGGGTTTCATCACCCTGGCTGCCGGGATGCTCACGGTCGGTCCGATTCTGCTGGTTCTCGGCTATTGTATCATGTTGCCCTTTTTCTTATGGGGTTCGTTCCGGGATAGTGTGGGCGAATAGTTCAGTTGGCTAGAGCGCCTGCTTTACACGCAGGAAGTCACAGGTTCGAGTCCTGTTTCGCCCACCAAAAATTGCAAAAAACAATAATATCTTAGAAAACCCTCGATTCTTCTAGTAAATAGGGTCGAGGGTATGTTTTTGCGCACCGAATTTGTAAATTCCGATTTTTTTTCCAATTTTCCGCAGAAGACAAGAAATTATGGGTTGCATTGGCGGGATGCGTATGGTAACCTAATGATGTCAAGTGATGGATATGTGAGTGGGAAGGAGAGCTCAACGCAGTTGTCAATGTGTCCGCTTGGGTTAGCC
>DAOWLV010000213.1 GCA_030643455.1 Candidatus Krumholzibacteriia bacterium
ATACTGATTTCGATACCTACGCAGGCACCGCCGGGTGGAACGACTTGCGCCTGAACATCGCGGTGCAGGATTTCGTGATCGATTCCGCAATCATTCGCACGGCCTACAATCCCGAAGGGACCGGCGAAACGTTTGACGCCCGTGACCGGATGACGGTCATCGGGTTGAGCTACGACCTGGGAACCGCCCTGTTCAAAAAATCTTCCTTCCAATGGTCGGTCGGTGCGGCCTGGCGCAGCTATTCGAGCACATGGGCGGACACGGATGTCACCACCTGGGACCTGGGCACCACTTTGAGTTGGCGCGCGGAGTACAAGGGCGGCTGGACGGGCCTGACCGGCGCCGTCTCCTGGCAGAACGTTACCGACGCGACCTCCACTTTTGATGACCGTCAGGCTCTATTGCCCCGCCCCTTGCGAACCGGCTTGACCGTGGAAACAGCCATGGACCGGGCTGGTCACCCGGGAGATCTCATCAAGTTCCTGGTGGCCTATACCCGGACTTCCCGGCTGGGTGATACCTACCGCTCCGATGCAAACCATGTCGGTTTTGAGACCCTTGTTTTCGATGCCCTGGCCGTGCGTTTCGGTCACAGCACACAGGTCATCGGCGATATTGAAAGCTGGGGCGTCGGGGTCGTCCTGGACGGACGGCTTCTGGGACCCGTGACAGTGGAGTTGGACTGGGGAGAGATGAGATACGACAATCCCGTTTTAACCGAGGGCAAGACAATTTGGGGTGCGCGGGCGCGGTACAGTTTCTGATTCGACCCTGGACCCCGCCTACTCCACCGCGATCGGATACCCCGCCGCCTCCCAGGCCAACATTCCGCCCTTGAGATTGAACGTCCGGGTATAACCGAGATCCTGCATGATGTGGACAGCCAGGGCTCCCCGCCGGCCGACCCTGCTGACGAAAACAAGGGGACTGTCCTTGGGCAGGCCGCCGCCCTCGGCGGTCAGGCGGCGCAGGGGCAGGGAGAAGGAGCTGTCGATGTGCCAGTTGCGGTGCTCCGCCGGTTCGCCCACGTCGATCACCACCACCCCGCTGGCATCGTCGTTCATGAGTTTTCGCACCTCGCTGGGCCCCAGTTCCTCGATGACGTGGGGCATGATTTCGGCCACGCCCGGCAGCCGCGGCTGGTCCGTGTACTTGGGCAGGGCCTGGCATTCACCGAACACCCGTTCCTTGCACTCGTAGCAGCAGAACCCGGGGTGCAGCACCTTGTGGAACAGGAAGCTGATCGCGTTGTCGATATCCAGGATGTTCTCCGCCCCGATCATGCGGTCGAAACCGTACAGGCCGATCATGTGCATCACGGCAGGCCGGACACCTTCGAGGAATACGTCCCCCCCGCGCTTGCGATATCGTTTGACCACACTTTCGAGCATGTGGATGCCACTGACGTCGCAGTGGTCGACCATGTGCATCCGCAACAACAGGTAAAGCTGGCTCGGGTTGGCGTCCTGGTTGGCGCGCAGGGCTTCTTCCACATGGTGGACCGCCCCGAAGTAGAGGGATCCCTCGATCTCGATCACACCGAGCTGGGGACACACCGTTTCATCCCGGGCGCGGATGAAGTGGCGGAAGTTCTCGTCCGGCACCACCGGATTCACCCCCGGTGTCGAACTCTTGATCAGGTATCGCGCGAACGAAACGAGCATGCCCGCCAGAACCGCAAACTCCAATGGCAGCAGGATGGTGGCGGCCAACGTTGACACCAGGATGGAACTGTCTCCCTTGCTGGAGCGCAGGATGCGTCGCATCTCTCCGTGGTCGACCATCCCCCATGCCGTCACCAGCAGCACGCCCGCCAAAGCCGGGCGCGGCAGATAGGCGGTCAGCGGCGCCAGCAAAAGCACGGCCAGCATCAGCCACATGCCCGAAAAAACGCTCGCCAGATGGGTGCGTCCCCCGGAATTGTAGTTCACCGTGGTGCGGGTGAACGATCCCGAAACGGCGTAACCGGACAGGAAGCCCGTGGCGATGCTCGCCAGGCCCTGGCCCACGAACTCCTGGTTGCTGTCCAGCCTGTCGCCGCTCTTGCTGGCGATGCTGCGTGCGATGGACACTGCCTCCACCAGTCCGATGGCGGTCACCGCCACGGCGCCGGGGGTCAGCTTCCAGATCAGGTCGAAATCCAGGATCGGCAGATCCGCCAGCGGCGGCAACGAGCGCGGGATCGCGCCGAGCACCTGCACGCCTTGCTCGTCCAGGCGGAAAATGGCGGTCGCCGCGGCCGTGGCGACCATCGCCACCAGGGCCGCCGGCAGAGTAGGTTTGATCTTCCGGCACAGGATGATCAATACGATCGCCCCGACCCCCAGCACCAGGCTGATCAAGTGGGTCTGATCCAGGTGGATCAACAGGTCCTTGATGGTTTCGCCAAGCCTGGGATTGCTGGGAATGTCCAGCCGCAGAAGGTGGCGCAGCTGGTTGAAACTGATCAGGATGCCCGCACCCGCGGTGAAGCCGAGAACGACGCTGTCGGCCACGAAGTTCACCAGCACGCCCCAGCGCAGCAGGCCCATCGACAGCTTGAGAACGCCCACGATGATCGACATGTAACCGGCGGCCACCAGGAATTCGCCGCTGCCCGGCGTGGCCACCGACAACAGGGAAGCCAGCACCAGCAGGCTGGTCGCGTTGGTGGGTCCGGTGTGGAGGTGGCGGGAAGAGCCCCACAGGGCGCCGACCATGGCCGCCACGATCGCCGCGTACAATCCCGTCTGCGGCGGCAGTTCCGCGATCATGGCGTAGGCGATGGCCTGGGGCAGCAGCACCACCGCGACGGTCAGGCCCGCCAGGATGTCCGGTCGCAGGTCCGCGCCCGAATACCCCTTCAGAACCTTGGCGGGACGCAGGAAAAAGACCGATTCATCAACCGACCAGCGGCGTAGCCCCTTCCAGAATGTTGCCCTGCCGACGTTCACTTCAATCGGTGTTCCGTTTTGATGATTCTCCGGGTGCCCGTCTCGTAACGGAGCACCATGGACTGGGTGTCCACATAATCACCGTGATACCTGACACCGTGAAGCATCAGGCCGGCGGTGATGCCGGTGGCCGCGAAATAGACCTCATCGCCCTGGACCATGTCCCGGCAGGTCAGGACCTGCTCCAGGTCCACGCCGCCGTCCAGGCAAGCCTGCCTTTCGTTCTGGGACTGGGGTGTGATCCTGCCCAGCATGGCGCCTCCCAGGGCCTTGACCGCGCAGGCGGCCATCAATCCTTCGGCTGCGCCTCCGATGCCCAGCATCAGGTCGACGGGTGCGCTTTCATCGGCCGCGAGCAGGGCTCCACCCACATCACCGCCCTGGCGAAGCAGGACCCGCGCCCCGGCCTGGCGCACATCATGAATCAGCTGTTTGTGCCGTGGCCGGTCCACGATGAAGACGACCACATCGCAAACGTCCTTGCCTTTGGAGCGCGCCACCGTGGCCAGGGTCCAGCCCGGCGGGGCATCGAGGGCTTCGGGACCGATGGAGTCGGCCACCGTGCGATCGACCACCAGCTTGTCCATGTACACGGCCGGGCCGGGTTTCCACATGGCGCCCGGAGGTGCGAACGCAGCCACCGACAGTGCGCCCCCTTTCCCGTCGGCCACAAGGCTGGCGCCGTCGATGGCGTTGACCTCGACATCCAGTTCCGGTCCCTTGCCGTTGCCCACCATGCTCTGGCTGTCCAGCGGAGAGTGACCCCCGATTCGGCCTTCCTCTCCGCAGATGATATTCCCTTTCATGGGCAAAAGATCAAGGGCCGCGGCCATGGCGTCCTGTGCGGCATGATCCGCCCCGTGGCGGTCAGCCAGGCCCATGAAACGACCGGCAGCCAGGGCCGCCGCTTCGGTGGCGCGGACCAGGTCCAGCCCGGGGTGCGGCGGGGGGCGACGGTTTCCGGGTTCGTTGCTGACGGGAAAATCGGTCATGACAGGCCCCTTTTCGGGTGAGGTTCATATGGTTTCATGATACCGGCGAGGAGGCCGGGCGTCAGCAAAAACCGGAGGTGCCGGATACCCTCCAAAGATGTTGTGACCCACTATGCCCGGTGATAACCTCGAACCATGATGCGCACAATCCCCCGGTTGGCCCTCGTTCTCCTGGTGGCCTCCCTTGTTTTTTTTGAACTCCCCTTCTGGTTTTCCCCCTACCTTCAGGAACGGGGAGACCTGGCGGCCAATGCCCTCCAGGTCGAACGCGCCCGGGAATTTCAGGAGTTTCTGGGGCCCTATTCCCAGCACGGGTTCCACCATCCCGGTCCGATCAGTTTCTATTATTTCGCGGCCACCCAGACCCTTCTCGCTTTCCTGCCCTCGATCCTGGCCCGGCATATGCTGGCTCAGCTGGGTCTGAACCTGTTGTGCTTGGCCGTTATCCTGCGCCTGTTGAGGAATTCCAGCCTGGAGCCGCCCCTGGTCGCGGCAGGCGGGTTCCTGCTGGCGGGCCAGATGATCTGGTTGGGCGGTGGCTCCCCTCTCATGCTGGCCAACGTGTGGGGCCCGATGCTGGCGGTATTTCCGGTGGTCATCTTTGTCCTGTCCGCATCGCGTTTTTCCTGCGGAGACCTCGAATGGCTGCCGGTGGCCGTTCTGGCCGCCACTGTGGCGATCCACAACCATCTTCCCTCGTCCACAGCGCTCTCGGCGGCCGTTGTGGCGACTTTGATTCTTCTGGGTGCGCGATGGCGACGGATCGAGTGGTCTCCCACCGGAACCCGCCGATGGGTCTTGCTGGCTCTTTCACTGTTTCTCCTTGTTCTGTCCCTGGTGCCGGCGGTGGTCGAACAGGCGAAGACCGACCCGGGCAACCTCACCCTTCTTTGGCGGTACTTCAGCGCCCACGGACCGGAACTGCATCCCTGGTCCGAAGTGATCGACAAGTTGGGCCAGGCGCTGACCGATCCTCTGGTCGTGCTGGGATCCTGGACGGGGTGGAAGGTCCATTCCCCCTTCACGGTCCTGTTCTTGTTGGTGTCCCTGATGGCCGTTTCGGCCATGCAGGTGCGGCGCTCGAACCGCTCCTGGCGCCTGGTCATCCTGTTCACCTGGATTGCGCTGGTCGCCACTGTTATTGCCGCCCGCTCCGTTCCCGGCAACCTGCACACCTACCTGTTCTATTATCTGTACGGCCTGGTGGGTCTGTTGCAGTTGTTCGTGACCAGGGAGATCTTCGATCGCTGGCTCGCGCCGCGTCTGAAAGAAAAATCCACGCCCGCGGTGATCCTGGCCGGGGTGCTGTTTTTTCTGCCCTGGGTGTTTTTCCATCGCAACGAACCTCCGCTTGTGGTGGACCGCTACGCGGAAATCGTGGCCCACTTTGATCTGGAGGGTGTGAATGAAATCCATCTGTTCGTGGACAAGACCGTCGAAAACGACCAGGTGTGGAGTACCCTGCCGACCCTTGCTTTGCGATTCCGCAGGGATGGCGTTCGACCCACCGTTCCCGCCGACTATGTGTTCCTTTGCGGTGAGGAGATGAGACCGGAGGTGGAGGTCCACCCTTTGACGCTTGTCATTACTCGGCGGCGTCCGCCCGGTCCGGATGAGCGGTACTTGCCCGGGAAGGGCTGGGGGATTTTTCTTCTGAGGCCCGAAGACGGGGGCCCAGGGGCATTTCTGGCGGGCCTGCCCTGGATGAACTAGGCCCCTCAATCCTCGCTTTCGACCCCGCCCAACTCAGCGGAAGAGATCTGGAGCCAATTCCTGAAGTCTTCGGCATTCATCTCACCTTTTGAAAGAGCCAAAAGCCGGCCATGAATGGCCAGGATGGCTACCTTCGATAGCCAGATGGGTTTTTTCATTTGGCCAGTTCCACGCCATCCATGTCCGAAAATGGCGAGACACCCCGCCAACTTGCTGTAGATTAGGGGCATGAAACTCGACTCCGACATTTGCTACCACGCCGTAAAAAGCCGCGACCCCCGTTTCGACGGCCGGTTCTTCACCGGAGTGAAGACCACCGGAATCTACTGCCGTCCCGTGTGTCCAGCGACGACCCCCCACCGCAAGAACGTGGAATTCTACCGGTGCGCCGCCGCGGCTGAAAAGGCCGGTTTTCGGCCCTGCAA
>DAOWLV010000080.1 GCA_030643455.1 Candidatus Krumholzibacteriia bacterium
CCCTATCCGTCGGGCGAGGGGTTGCACGTGGGGCATCCCGAGGGCTACACGGCCACGGACATCGTCTCGCGCTTCAAGCGCATGCGGGGCTTCGAAGTTCTCCATCCCATGGGATGGGACGCCTTCGGCCTGCCGGCCGAGAACTACGCCGTGAAGACGGGCACGCACCCGCGCGTGACCACCGAAAAGAACATCGCCAACTTTCGCCGCCAGCTGCAGATGTTCGGTTTCAGCTACGACTGGGACCGCGAGGTAACGACCACCGACCCCGGCTACTACAAGTGGACGCAGTGGATCTTCACGCTGCTGTACAAGCGCGGCCTGGCCTACGAGGCCGAGGTGGCGGTGAACTGGTGCCCCGCCCTGGGGACGGTGCTGGCCAACGAGGAGGTCATCGACGGCAAGAGCGAGATCGGCGACCACCCCGTCGTGCGCAAGCCCATGCGCCAGTGGATGCTGAAGATCACCGAGTACGCCGAGCGTCTGCTGGCCGATCTCGACGACCTGGACTGGCCCGAGTACATCAAGGACCTGCAGCGCAACTGGATCGGCCGCAGCGAGGGCGCCGATGTGGATTTCGAATTGCCGGGCCACGACGAGAAGCTGCGCGTGTTCACCACGCGGCCGGACACGCTCTACGGCGCGACCTATATGGTCTTGAGTCCGGAGCATCCCTGGGTGGGCAGGCTCTGCGACGAGGGTTGCCGCGAGGCGGTGAAGTCCTACTGCGCGGAGGCCGCCCGCAAGAGCGACATGGACCGACAGACCTCGAAGGACAAGACCGGCGTCTTCACGGGCAGTCACGCGATCAATCCGGTCAACGGCCAGCGGATTCCCATCTGGATCGCCGACTACGTGATGATGGGTTACGGCACCGGCGCCATCATGGCCGTGCCCGGTCAGGACGAGCGTGACTGGGAGTTCGCCGAGAAGTTCGATCTGCCGATCATCCGCACCGTGCAGGTGCCCGACGGCTGGGAAGGCAAGGCCTACACCGGTGAAGGCGTGGCCATCAACAGCGGATTCCTGGATGGACTGGGCGTGGTCGAGGCCAAGGCGAAGATGACCGACTGGCTGGTGGCCGAAGGCCTGGGCGAGGCCAAGATCAATTTCAAGCTGCGGGACTGGCTGTTCAGCCGCCAGCGCTACTGGGGCGAACCGTTCCCGCTGCTGAAACTGGCCGACGGCACGGTGCGCGTGCTGGAGGCCGACGAACTGCCGTTGACCCTGCCCGAGGTGGACAAGTACGTGCCGGCGGGCACGGGCGAAGGGCCCCTGGCGACGATCGACGAGTGGATGAAGATCGAAGATCCGGTCAGCGGCCAGTCGGCCGTTCGCGAGAGCAACACCATGCCCCAGTGGGCCGGCAGCTGCTGGTACTACCTTCGTTTCATGGATCCGCACAATACCGAAGCGGCCTGGGACCCCGAGCTGGAGAAGTACTGGGGACCGGTGGACCTCTATCTGGGGGGCACCGAACACGCGGTGTTGCACCTGCTGTACGCCCGGTTCTGGCACAAGGTGCTGTACGACCTGGGCCTGGTTTCGACCGTCGAACCGTTCCAGAAGCTGCGCAACCAGGGCATGATCCTGGGTGAAAACGGCGACAAGATGAGCAAGAGCCGCGGCAACGTGGTCAATCCCGACGACGTGATCGCGGCTCATGGCGCCGACAGTCTGCGGCTGTACCTGATGTTCCTGGGACCCCTGGAGCGCGACAAGCCCTGGAACACCCATGGCATCGAAGGCGTGCGCCGGTTCCTGGACCGCGCCTGGCGGCTGTTCATCGATGATGAAGATGATCTGGACGCTCGGGTCGTCGATGCTGAACCGGGAGAGGACACCCTGCGTGTCCTGCACAAGACGATCGACGCGGTCACGGTCATGACCGAGGATCTGCGATTCAATACAGCCATCAGCCAGATGATGGTTTTCGTCAACGAGATGACTGCCCTGGAGGTGCGGCCCCGTTCAGTCCTGGAGCAGTTCGTGCTGCTGCTGAGCCCCTACGCACCCCATATGGCCGAGGAACTGTGGGCGCGGCTGGGCCATGAAGGCACGCTGTCCTGCGAGAGGTGGCCGACCGCCGATGCGCAGTACCTGGTCGAGGACCTGATCACCGTCGTGGTGCAGGTGAACGGCAAGGTGCGCGAGCAACTCGAGGTGCCGGCGGACATAGGTCAGGACGAGATCATCGAGCGCGCTCTGGCGAGCGAGAAGGTTCTCGGGTGGATCGAGGGCAAGACGGTCGTCAAGACGATCTACGTGCCGGGCAAGCTCGTCAGTGTGGTGGTGAAGTAGTCCCGGTCAGATATCCATCCGCAGCATCCGTTTGGTCATCATCTTCATCTTGAAGGGGAAGCTCCTGCGCCAATCCAGGAGCTTCTTCAATTCTCCCGCCACTTCCCGGCCCGCTTCGTAGCCACGGTCGCGGCAGGCCCCGCTGGCGCTGAAATCCGCCCAGTGGAACTCGGTTACCGGGGGCCGGATGACAAAATCGGCCTGGGCGCAGATGTACCTGTTCAAGCGCTGACGGGCGATGGTATTGCTGCGCAGGATCATGTCCAGGCCCGTGGAGAAACTGGTCTCCTCGTAGGCCGGGATGTCCACGGCGATCACGAAATCGGCACCCAGATCCAGGCATGCCTCCACCGGGACCCGGAATGGTCCGCCGCCGTCGCAGATCATCCTGCCCTCGGTGGTGACCGGGGGAAAGATCGACGGAATGGCGCTGCTGGCGTAGATCCCGTCGATGACCGGCCCGGTCGTGAAGACGACCTTTTCTCCGGAAATCAGGTCCAGGGCAACCGCTGCAAAGGGGATGACCATATCCTCGAAGCCCACCGGACCGAAGAGCTTGGCCAGTGGTCCCCGCAGCCGGCTTTCGTCCTGCTGGTAGGCCATGGTCACGGTCTTGACCGCTATCATCTTGCGTTGCATGAAGTCGTAGAGGCCGGTCAGGCGGCTCTGGGGATCCGAGGCCTCCTCCTCGTCACGGGGGACGAAGGGGGCCCAGTAGGAGGCGAAATCCTCGTTGCTCACGTAGGCTTCCAGGCGCCGCCACACCTTGACCGGGTCGGGATCCTGGGCGTAGAGTCCGCCCACGATGGCACCCATGCTGGTCCCGGTGACCAGGTGGGGCCGGATTCCTTCTTCTTCGAGAGCCTGAAGGACACCGGCGTGCGCAAAGCCCCGGGCGCCGCCGCTACCGAGGGCCAGGCCGATGGTCTGAGATCCGGACATGGTCTATTCCTTCAACTGGTTGTGGGCCAAAATCCCTCCGTGGGAAAATAGCATCCGGTTGGCCGGGCACCAACGAGTCTTTGGACGGGAGTTTTACAACTACTGGGATTTTTCGGATTGAGCCGCCGATTTATTGCCGGCTGGAACCCGTCTTGCTAACTGAGGTGGCATCTTGCTTGCGGAGGCGTTGCCTTGCTTGCGGAGGCGACAGGCTGTGAACTCAACCGAAATGGAAACAGGATATGTCCCGCAATACCGACCGTGACGATCGACCCGAAACTCCCTTTCTCCTCGAACGTCTGATGCGCGAGGCCCGGCGCCAAATTGAGGACGTGGAATTCAATTGCGAAGCCGAGTTTCTGGAGCGTCTGCCCCAATTGATCGACGATGGGCTTCCTGCCCGGCGGCTGGATACCCTGAAGGACAACCCCGAGGAACTGGCCCAGGAATTCGCTTTCGAGGCCTACGAATCAGGGGACGGGGACATCGCCCTCGAACTGGTGGACAAGGCCCTGCTGGTGGACCCGGATTGTGTCGACGCCCTGACTGTCCGGGCCGCTTTGACCACGAAAAATCCCGACGAACTGGTGACCGCTCTCGAACAGGCGGTTTTTTGTGGCGAGAAGAGGCTGGGCGAGAAATTCTTCGCCGAATTCAAGGGTGATTTCTGGCCCATGGTCGAAGCCCGGCCCTACATGCGCACCATCAAACAGCTGGCCGAGATCCAGTGGTCCCTTGGCCGCCGCTTCGACACGGTGGCCCATTACGAAAAACTCCTCGACCTGGACCCCGACGATCACCTGGGCAACACCACTCTCCTGCTGGGTCACTATCTCAGCATGGGAGAGGTGAAGCGGTCCCGGGAACTGCTCGAGAATATCGACGATGAATCCGGAGCGGTCTTCAACTGGGCCCGGGTCCTGCTGTGTCTTCTGACTGGAGACGAAAATGCCGCCAGGGACGCCGTGGATCACGCCATGGCTGCCAACCCCCACGTGGCTTCCCTGCTGGTGGGAATGGGTGGGGATTCCACTGAGGAATTGTCTCCCTATATCAAAACCGGCAGCGAGGAAGAGGCTTTATTTTGCGTCCAGGTTCTGGGTGAAGCCTGGGAAGGATCGGGGATGGCCCAGATGTGGCTCTACAGGTTGATGGTTGATTTGGGGGTGGTCAAGGATTTGGATGGGGACATCGGAGGTGGTGGGGTGGTGGGGCATTGAAATGGGGTTCAGGAGGGTGTGGGGTGGTTTGGGAAGGGTGCCCAGGAGGGTGTGGGGCGTTCTTGGGAGGGCCCCTGGCCGCATCGGTTGATTGTTGGTTATCATTTTAATCGATTTTGGTAACTATTTGAAATAAATAACAATTAATTCGGTTTTTCCTTGCGAAATTCGTTCTTTGTTCGTAAGTTGGGTGCACCTCCCAAAACCCTGAATCATGGAGGATTATCATGTCCGAAATTTCTTATTCACCCGATCAACCAGCCGCCAGGGTTCATGAGTTGCTTCGCCGCTCATTGGCCGTCATGGATGACGCCCACCAGTGTGCAGTCTTGTGGTTCTCAGAAGTCATGACCCGAAGTCTCTACCGCGAAATGGGTCACTCATCCATCAATCAGTATGCCGACCAGGAGCTGGGGTTTTCCAAATCCAAGGTTGGGGATTTCATCCGTTTGTCGCGGCAGTTGAATAACCTGCCGGCGGTGCGCGAGGCGGTGGCTTCCGGCGAACTGGGTTATACAAAAGCACGTGAGATCGTCTCGGTAGCCACACCGGAGACCCAGGATACATGGCTCAGGGCCGCCAAGGGAACTCGCCAGGAACTGATCCGTGAAGTGAAGAAGGCCAAACGTGCGGCCAAGGTGGATCCGGGTCAGGGAGTATTGTTGCCCTCATCGCCACCGGTGGTGGCACCGCGGGAACTGCCGGTGCGATTTCAGATGGACCTTACGCCGGAGCAGGAAGCTCGGCGGGCAGCGATGGTCGAGCGTCTGCACAAGTTGGGGGGCGTGCCTGTTGATCGGGCGGAGTTGATGCTGGAGTCGTTGGCGGCTCTATTGGAAATCAGAGAGAGGGAAGTTGCGGCAGAGGCGGAAGTTGCAAAAGTTGCGGACAAAGTCGCCCCAAAGATAAAACCTCATAAAACGGAACAATCGGGGACCCCCCGGGGGGACATTTCCAGCCGGCCTCCGGTCCAGATCCACGTCCACGAGGACGCGAAAACAGGCCGCATGACCGTTATGACCGACGCTGGCGAACGCGAGTTGAGTAAAGCCGAATCCGAAAGAATGCGCTGCGATGCCGCTGTGTGCAGTCACGGTGGCCGCAACACGACCACCATCCCGCCCCGGGTGCGCAGGGAGGTTCTGGCACGCGACAAGCACCGCTGCCAGGCCCCGGGCTGTGGGCTGACGCGGTTTCTGGAAGTGCATCACGTCAAACCGCGAAACCAAGGTGGAACCAATCAGGCGGAAAACCTCGTGACGCTCTGCGCTTCCTGCCATCGGTTATGGTATGAACGTGGAGGCGGGGCCGCGGTGCATTTACGGGAGGAAGTACCGGAAAGGTCGCAGGATTCAGCGCCCTGATCCTGGCCCGCCACAGGGAGTGGGGGCGCAGGGAGTGGGGGTTGAGAGTGTGACGGAGAGTGAGGGCGTTTCGCTCTTCCGGTTTTTTTGATATAATCATGGGTCACAGACCATTGTCCCGATTTCAACCCATGGAAAGACGCTACATGTCCAGGAAAGTCCTTTTTCTGTCTGCAGTCTGTTTTGTTCTGTTGATTGCGCTGGTCTGGGCCGATGGTCCGGAGCAGGAAGCCGAATTGGTGATGTCGCCTCGGCTTACAGAAGCCCTGGAAGGCGAGGGGCCATGGGTGGTCTGGGTGTTTTTCCGGGACAAGGGTCTGGCCGGTGCAGCGCTGGAGGATGCCCTGGACGCAGCTGAGGATGATCTCTTGCCCCGTGCCGCCCGTCGCAGGGCCAAAGTTGCTTCGCCGGAGGGCAGGTTGGTCGACGAGGCGGATCTGGCGGTGCACCCGGAATACCTGGAACGGGCCCGGTCCACGGGGGCGACGCCTCGGCAGACCAGCCGGTGGTTGAACGCCGCCAGCTATCGGGTCACCCGCACCCAGGCCGAGCGGCTTTCCCGGCTGGAGTGTGTGGCCAGGATGGATCTGGTGAACCGTTCCCGGCGCGCGGCCGTGCCGACACCTGTCGGTGATCCGGTACCCGTAGTGCCGAGGCCCGGGATGGGCAAGAGCTCCGACTCGGAGGCCATCGATTACGGCAACAACCTCGGCGCCATGGTGCAGGTCAACGTTCCGCCGCTCCACGATGTCGGTTTGTCGGGAAAGGGCGTGCTGGTCGGCATGCTCGACACGGGTTTCCGCACGACTCACGAGTCCCTGCAGGGGATTCCGGTTCTGGGGACGTGGGATTTCATCAACAACGATCCCGATGTGGATAACGAACCGGGTGATCCCGAGGGATCCCGCAACCATGGCACCATGACCCTGTCGACGGTGGCCGGCAACATGCCGGGCGCCCTGGTGGGGCCGGCGTACGGCGCTTCGGTGGTGCTGGCCAAGACCGAGGATGTTTCGGTGGAAGAACCCATCGAGGAGGATTACTGGGTGGCGGGGCTGGAGTGGGTCGAGTCCCTCGGCGCGGATCTTGTCTCGTCCTCGCTGAGCTATTTCGATTGGTATGAATTTTCGGATCTGGACGGCAACACCGCCGTGACGACCATCGCCGCCGACCTGGCCGCCGGCCGGGGCCTGTTGGTGATCAATTCGGCGGGCAATGCGCGCAATACGACGGGCACCCTCGGGGCTCCCGCCGACGGGGATAGTGTCCTGACCGTGGGAGCGGTGGACAGTGAAGGGGCCGTCACCTCCTTTTCCTCGCCGGGTCCCACCTACGACGGGCGGATCAAACCCGAGGTCGCCGCCCTGGGTCTGTCGAACACCGTGGCCCATCCCGTCGACGATTACGAATACCTGTCCGCTTCCGGGACCTCGTTCAGCTGTCCGCTGACAGCCGGAGTTGTCGCCTTGATGCTGGAGCGTGTCCCGCAGTTGACACCCATGCAGATCATCGAGGCGTTGCAGCAGACCGCTAGCCAGTCCGAAGCCCCGGACAACGACCTGGGTTGGGGCATTGTCGATGCCGAGGCCGCGGCCACCTGGTTCGGACCGGTTATTGATCATGAACCCCTGCCGGACACCGAGGACACGAGCGGTCCCTATGCGGTCACGGCCGTCATCACCGATCGGGTGGGCGTGGATCCCGCGGACCTCTGGCTGGTCTACCGGGTAAACAACGGCAGCTGGACCACCGTACCTTTGGCGACCTCAGGAGCTCCCGATACGTTTACCGCCGACATTCCGGGTCAGACGGACCACTCGCTGGTGGAGTATTTCCTGGAGGCGTCGGGAATCAACGGGTTCACCACCGCGCTTCCCTATCAGGGACAGGAATCCGCATTTTCCTTCACGTCCGGTCCCTGGCGGGTGATCGATTACGCGAAAGATCCGGCGGCTCCCATTCCCGATGGCGTCGGTTGGGGGATTTCCAGCGTGATCAACGTGCCGGTCGAAGAGTCGGGTTTCATACGGGAAGTGACCGTGGATATCGACGTCACTCATCCGGATCGGGGTGAGTTGAAGGTCTTGCTGACGGGGCCCGATGGAACGGTCGTCACGCTTCACGATCAGACCGGGGTCGGCATGCCGGATCTCGTTGGCAACTGGCCGGCCAGCCTGACGGTGGATGGTCCGGGCGGCCTGGATGATTTCACCGACCTGTCCAACAGGGGTGATTGGACCCTGACGGTGATCGATCCGGTCCCGGGGAACACGGGAACCTTTAATTCCTGGGGCCTGCACTTCACTCTCGTCCGGTATGTGACGCCGGTAGAAGATGGAACCGCGCCCCGGGTGACGCGGCTGGGTCCCAACGTGCCCAATCCCTTCAACCCCCGGACCGAGATTTCCTTCGATCTGGTGCGGACCGGGCAGACCCGGCTTTCCATTTTTGATGTGCGTGGTATGCTGGTCGTGAGGTTGCTCGACGAGAACCTGTCGGCCGGGCCTCACACCGTGGTCTGGGACGGGAAAAACGGGTCGGGCCGGGCTGTCAGCAGCGGGACCTATCTCTATCGACTGGAAAGCGGCCCGGTGGACCAGGTCCGCAAGATGCTTCTGATCCGCTGATCTGCGGTTCATGAAAAGGAATCATGGCGAAAAAATCCACGCGTTTCTATTGCAAGAGCTGCGGTCACGAAGAATTGCGCTGGTTGGGCCAATGTCCCGGGTGCCGGGAATGGAACACCTTCGCCGAGGTCAAGGTGGCCGCCAAGACGAGCCACAAGGGCGCGCGCGGGTTCAGCACCGGCGGCCGGCAGTCCGCAGCGGTGGATCCCGGTGGCAAGATGCGGCCCGTACCTCTGGCCCAGGTGACGTCTGCGGAAAACAACCGTCTGCCGGTGGAGCCGGCCGAGGTGGCCCGGGTCCTCGGCGGGGGGCTGGTCGAAGGATCGGTGGTGCTGCTGGGTGGCGAACCGGGCGTGGGCAAATCCACCCTGTTGACCGGACTGGCCCTTTGGTGGGTGCGCCAGGGCGTGAAGGTCATCTATGTATCCGGCGAGGAATCGCCTTCGCAGATCAGGATGCGGGCCGAGCGCCTCGGCTTTTCCCCGGACAAGGAAGAAGGGTTCCACATCCTGCCCGAGGTTCAACTGGAAAGCCTGATGGAGACCCTCGAAGAGGAGGCCGGCGGTGACGGCGCGGCCGGTTCGACGGTGATCATCGCCGATTCGATACAGACCCTGCACAGCGAAAACATCGATTCCTTCCCCGGCAGCCCAACCCAGATCCGATATTGCGGTGGAGTGCTCGCCGACTTCGCGCGACGCTCGGGATTTCCCGTATTCCTGGTGGGCCACGTGACCAAGAGCGGCGACCTCGCCGGTCCCAAGCTGCTAGAACACATGGTGGACACCGTCCTGTACTTCGAGGGCAGCGGCGGCGGCCCCATCCGCATGGTGCGGGCGGTGAAGAACCGCTTCGGCACCACCGGCGAGTTGGCCGTGCTGGAGATGCGCGCCGAAGGTCTGGTTCCCGTGGATCAGGCGGGTGTGCTTTTTCTCAGTGGCCGGCGGGGCGTCGAACCCGGGTCGGCCGTGTGCGCGGTCAAGAACGGGTCCCGCATCTTTCTGGTGGAAGTCCAGGCCCTGGTCTCGACCTCGCGTTACGGGACGCCCCAGCGGGTGGTGCAGGGCGTGGACAGCAAGCGGGTGGCGCTGCTGGCGGCAATCCTCGAGAAGCGGGCGGGCATGGATCTGGCCGGTTGCGACATCTTCGTCAAGGTGGCCGGCGGCGGCCGGATCGACGATCCCGGAGCCGACCTTGCGATCATTGTGGCCCTGGCCTCGTCCCTTCGCGAACGCCCCGTTCCCTTGGACACCCTGGTCCTGGGGGAAGTCGGACTGACCGGGGAGATCCGTCAGGTCGCGGATCTCGACAGCCGCTTGCGGGAAGCGGCGCGGCACGGATTCACCAGGGCGGTCCTGGCCCGGACCGAAGGGTCGAAGCCCCGTCGAGGGAAGATCGAGGGAATGGAATTGATGACCGTCACCAGCGTCGAGGAGGCCGTGGCCCTGACCCTGGAGCCGCCCATGCACCGGGCCGGAAGGGGCTGAGATGGCCGGCGGCATCCTTCATCTGATCTTGCTTGCCGGTGGAC
>DAOWLV010000442.1 GCA_030643455.1 Candidatus Krumholzibacteriia bacterium
ACGGTGACGGCGCCAAGGACATCATCTTCGGCACCAAGAGCGACAACACCGGCCTGCAGCGGTTGATGGCCGTGAAGTACGATGGGTCCGATGTTCCCGGGTTCCCGTATATCTCCAACGGCGGCATCAGTTGCGATCCGTGCGTGGGCGACCTGGACAACAACGGTCAGGTCGAGATCGTCTTTTTCGACGACGAGCAATACCTGTACGCGGTTCAGGAAGACGGCACCGACTACCCCGGGTTCCCCGTGTACATGGGGTATGTCTCCAGCACTGATTGGGTTAGCAGCCCCGGTCTGGGAGACATGGACGGCGACGGCATGCTGGAGATCATCTACACCCCCAACCAAACCGGGCTCATCAGCCGCATCGTCGTGGTCGATACCGACCATTCCGGCGGCACCTCGGGAGAGGTGTTGTACGGCTGGCCGGTGATCCTGCCTGGCAGTTCTGAAGGCAGTCCGGTCATCGGCGATATCGATGGCGACAATTCTCCGGATATCCTGCACGGCATCGGTGGTGGAGATGAAAGCGCCCCGTACAATCTGTACGGCTACCACACGGACGGAACCCTGGTGGACGGCTTCCCGATCACCCTGACGGGTCCCTTGATGCCGTCGGCGGTGATCACCGATATCGACAATGACTGGGATGTGGACATTGTCTACGGCGGCTGGGATTTCCAGATCCATGTCTGGGACATGCCGTTCGCCTACAACGTGCTGCAGGTGCCCTGGCCGACCTTCGGGGGCAACAGCAAGCGTGACGGGGTCTTCACCCGCTGGGTCGCAACCCCGGTTGATGATCCGCAAGACGTGCCCCCGGCTGCATTCACGGTCGATGCGGTGTACCCCAATCCCTTCAATCCTTCGACCTCGGTCCGGTTGTATATTCCGAACTCCTCCGACCTCGAACTGGCCGTTTACGACGTCCAGGGGCGCAGGGTCAGGAGTCTCCACACCGGGGGCATTTCGGCCGGTTGGCACACCCTGGTCTGGGACGGCAGGGACGACGCCGGCCGCGGTCAGGCCAGCGGGATGTATTTCATGCGGGCCATAAACGCCGGCGAGGCGACCGTGCAGAAGATGACACTCGTAAAGTAGTGTCATTGACGGGCCTTTCGGGCATCAGTATGTTAAGGCGCAGCTCCTGGTGGAGCTGCGCCTTTTTCTGCAGGACACCCATGATCGGGAGAATTCCAGTGACGGAACACAAGGCAGGCCGTATGCGACCTGCGGTTCAAAGGCAGCCGATGCTTCATCGCCGGGCGGTTTTGCTCGGGCTCTGGCTCGCCGGTTTCGCTGCTTGTTCCATGGGCGTGGCCGGGTGCGGTGAAGATACATCCCGAAGCGGGGGAGGGCCCTCCGGTTCCGCCGACCGGCCGGTTCCCGGGGGTACGGCGGTGGTGGCTCTTTCTTCCGACCCCGATGCCTTGAACCCCCTGGTCTACACCTCGGCCAACGCCGGCATCGTGTTTGCCGAAATCCATGACGGCCTGGCCGAAATGGGGGATGACCTTGCCTACCACCCCCGGATCGCATCCAGCTGGGAGGTTTCCCCTGACGGCCTTGCGGTCACCTATCATCTTCGGCCCTGGCGGTGGTCCGACGATCAGCCCCTGACCGCAAGGGATGTGGTCAGTTCGTTCAACCTTTTCAAGAATCCTGCCGTGGCCAGTCCTCGTCTCGGCACCTTTGGTGATGTCCTGACCGCGACGGCCCTGGATTCGGCCACTGTCAGGTATGAACTGGCACGCCCTCAACCGGATCCCATCCAGCGAACCTGGCACCATATTCTACCGGACCACCTTACCCGGGATCTCGATCCGGCAAAGGTCCGGAGCTGGGCCCTGAATCATCATCCCCTCTCCTCGGGCGAGTTCGTTCTGGAGAACTGGGCCCACAACCGTTCTCTTTCCCTGGAACGGAATCGTGCCTATCCAGGGAAAGCCGCCCTGCTGGACCGGGTGGTGTTCAAGATCCTGCCGGAGGAAAGCGCGCGGCTGGTGGCCCTGGAAACGGGTGAGGTCGATCTGGTGGACCATGTGCCTCCGGATGCCGTGCGGCGCCTGGAGCAGTCGGGCAGGGTTCGGATCGCCGCCAACGGAGGTCGGCAGTTCTATTATCTCCAGTGGAACTTCGCCAAGCCAATGTTCGCCCAGGCGGAAATCCGTCGGGCCTTGTCGTTGGCCATTGACCGCAAGCGGATGGTCGACACTCTCCTTCTCGGCTACGGAACACCGGCCGCCGGTCCCATCCCGCCAGCCCTCTGGAACCATCACCGGGAACTGGAGCCCGATCCCTTCGATCCGGCCCGGGCCAGGCGGA
Organism: Candidatus Krumholzibacteriia bacterium; assembly: GCA_030643455.1. Lineage (GTDB taxonomy): Bacteria > Krumholzibacteriota > Krumholzibacteriia > LZORAL124-64-63 > LZORAL124-64-63 > JAGLCY01. The sequence continues at coordinate 2,328 of DAOWLV010000442.1, forward strand.
TGCTTGCGGCCGCGGGTTGGGGTGACAGTGACGGAAACGGGGTTCTCGACCGGGACGGGGTGGAATTCCGCTTCGAAATCCTGACCAAGCAGGGGGATCCCGTACGGGAAAGCGGATCGGTCATCCTGCGGGAAAACCTCAAGGATGTCGGGGTTGAGGTCACCATCCTCGCCATGGAACTTGCCGCGGGTCTGGACCGCTTGCGGGCCGGGCGCTTCGACTCCTACTTCGGCAGGCTGAACGCGAATCTCCACGGTGATCCGTCGGGGTATGTCAGATCAACCGCCGTCGAGGAATTCAACAACGGTCGTTATGCCAATCCCGTCGTGGATTCACTCCTGACGGTGGCCCTCGGCACCCTGGAGCGGGCCGAGGCCCTGCCGGTTTGGCTGGAAATCCAGGAATTGTTGGCGGAGGATCCACCGGCCGCGTATCTGTTCTACCCGGAAAACCTGGTGGGAATCGGGCACCGTCTGCGTAACGTGCGGCCCCATCTGCTTTCGCCGATCAA
>DAOWLV010000141.1 GCA_030643455.1 Candidatus Krumholzibacteriia bacterium
AATACCGCATCGACGGCATACTAAACCTGCGTCGCGAAGCTCCTCGTAAATTTTGACCCATTGAAGGCATGCTGCAACATCTCTATCCATTGGAAAAGGGTATCAGGCAGTTGAAACGATCTCTACGAATCACACACTTCAATCTCGCCAGAATCTCCCTTTTCATGGTGTTTCTATGATATATTCATCATGAAAACGTAGGCTCCGAGCGTTCACCGTTTGAACGCCGCCGTTGCGGTCGTCTTGGCCACACCCCATCTCCGGAGGGCGATCCCATGCGTCTAGTGAAGATCTTGCTGCTCCTGCTGGTCGTCGCGTTGGCAGGCTCCTCTCTCGCCGGTCAATTTGCTCCCGGCCTTGAGGCCTATCTGGCCGAAAAGCACGACGGCGGACCCTTGCGGGCGCTACTCGTTCTCTCCGATCAGGTCGATGTCGTCGGTATGGATCTGGATCTGCACTACCAGCGGACCGACCTCGCCACCCGTCACTACCTCGTGGTGACCGCGCTTCAGGACAAGGCGCGTGACACCCAGGGCGCCCTGCTGGCCGACCTGGATTCGCGACTGGGCAAGGGCATCGACGGCTTCAAGTCTTACTGGCTGATCAACGCCGTGCTGGTCGTTGGCGACGTGGACGCCGTGCGGGAACTCGCCGCTCGCGCTGACGTGGACATCGCCGAACTCGACCTGGCGCCCGAGTTGATCGAGCCCATCGAGCCCATCGAGACCGAGACTGTGGCCGAGAAAGCCCGCATCATCGGTATCGCGCCCGGTATCGTCGCGGTGGGCGCTCGCCGCGTGTGGGACGAACTGGGCATTCGCGGTGAGGGTGCCCTGATCGGATCCCTCGACACCGGCGTCGATGGCAACCATCCCGCCCTGGCATCCCGCTGGCGCGGCACCCACGCACCGTGGTCCGAATGCTGGCTCGACGTGCTGGGCACCGGCACCCAGTTCCCCAACGATGGCGATAGTCATGGCACCCACACCACCGGCACCATGGCCGGTCTGGCACCTGAAGACACCATCGGCATCGCGCCGGGCGCCGAGTGGATCGCCGCCAACGCCATCGCCCAGGGTGCCAACCCCGATTTCGACAGCGATATCCTCGACTGTCTCGAGTTCTTCACCGACCCCGATGGTGATCCCGGGACCCTGGACGACGTACCCGACGTGGTGCAGAACTCCTGGGGCGTGAACGAGGATTTCGCGGGCTACGTCCAATGCGACAGCCGCTGGTGGGACGCCGTCGACGCCTGCGAGGCCGCAGGCGTGGCGCTCTGCTGGTCCGCCGGCAACGAGGGGCCCGACAGCCATTCCCTGCGCTCGCCCGCTGATCGGGCGACCACGCTCTACAATTGCTTCAGCGTGGGAGCCACCGAGTACTTCGGTCCCTACACCATCTGGGATTCCAGCAGCCGCGGTCCTGCCGGCCGCAATTGCGGACCCGAGGAAAACCGTGTCAAACCCGAGATCTCCGCACCTGGAGTCGACATCTACAGCTCAGTCCCGGGCGGAGGCTATGCGAACTATAGCGGCACGTCCATGGCCGGCCCGCACGTTGCCGGCGTGATTGCGCTCATGCGCGCAGCCAACCCCGACGTTGACGTGATCACTATCAAGCAGGTGCTCATGGAGACCGCCATCGATCTTGGCGACGTGGGTGAAGACAACGATTACGGCCACGGTTTTCTCGACGCTTTCGAGGCCGTGCAAACGGTCATGGGCAGCAGGGGCTGGGTCGAGGGACACGTTCTCGACAGCAGTACGAGCCTGCCCATCGCCGGCGCCCGGGTGACCGTAGCCGGCGGCTTGCCGAGTTCCGTCACCGAAGCCGACGGTTTCTATCGTCTGGCCCTACCCGCGGGACCGGCTACCCTGCATGTCGAGGCGTTCGGGTACGCCGCTCTGGACATGGGCGTCACCGTGATCGAGGACCAGACTACCTACCAGGACCTCTATCTCACCACGCTGGCCTCGGCCACGTTCAGCGGTACTGTCCATCAGATCGGCCATGTGCCGCCCGACCAAGTGCCCGCAAACGGCGCCATCGTCAGTATTGCCGACACACCGCTGTCAGCAGTGACCACCGGCGCCGACGGTCGCTTCCAGTTCACCCTGCCCGTGGGCTCGGAATACGTGGTCCAGGCCCGCCTCAGCGGCCTGGGCGCCATCTCCCAGACGGTGCCGGTGGACGGCAACCTCGACATCGATCTGTATCTCAGCCAGCTTGTCGCCGAGGACTTCGAGACCGGGGACTTCTCGGCCATGCCCTGGGCCCTCGGCGGAAACGCCGACTGGTATGTCCAGAGCGCCGATGCCCACTCGGGCATGTATGCGGCCCGGTCGGGCGCCATGACCGACTTCCAGAGTTGCAACCTCGTCGTCACCGTGGATTGCGGTGCCGGCGGCGAGGTGAGCTTCTGGTACAAGGTGTCGTCCGAGACCGACTCCGACTTCCTGCAGTTCTACGTGGACGAGAGCATGCGCGTGGAGTGGTCGGGTGAAGAGGGCTGGACCCAGTATACCACCACTGTCACGGCCGGCGCTCATTCCTTCCGCTGGACGTACGAGAAGAGCTACACCGAGTTCGCCGGTTCGGACTGCGGCTGGGTCGACGACATCATGTTTCCCGTCGGCGCCTTGCCCGTCCCGCTCGCCGTGGCCGCGCCGTGGAACCTCGACGGCGGCGTCTTGACGCCGCCGCAACAGATCACCTTGCCCTTGCTGGTGATGAACCAGGGGCAGCAACCCCTGGACTTCACTGCCAGTGGCGCGGGTAGCTGGGTAACGGTTGCCGATGCGAGCGCCGTGGTGGCGGCGTACGATTATCACCTGTGCCAGGTGACGTTGGATGCTACGGAACTTTTGCCCGGGTTCCATAACAGCTACGTGAACATTGCCAGCAACGACCCGGCCAATCCCAATCTCCAGGTGACCGTGCAGCTCGAGGTCACCGACGACATTACCTCGGTGGACGATGCGCCACGAGCGTTCGCCCTGCTGGGCGCGGTGCCCAATCCGTTCAATCCGCAGACCACGATCAGGTTCACGCTGTCCGGCGCGGGATTCGCCGACCTGCGCCTCTACGATGTGCAGGGTCGGCTGGTGCGGACCCTCGTGAGTGAGACACGCCCGGGCGGTCTGAATGAGGCTCGTTGGGACGGACGGGACCAGAGCGGTCGCCCCGTGGCCTCGGGTACCTACTATGCGCGTCTCCAGGCTGGAAACCGCAACAGCGTGAAGAGCCTGGTGCTGGTGCGCTAGGATTCTGTACGCGTTAGCCAATCGTGGCGATCAACGCATCAGATCCTTCACGCTCCCCCATGTGGGTGAGGATCCGCCTTGGCAAAAAGCCTCCCAGGTGCCCTCAGGCAGTGGGAGGCCGTGAAAATACAAACCGTGATGGCCCCGAGGGTCGTCACCCGGACAGCCAAGCGTCAAATAGCGGGGACATCCACCAAACCAGAACCGGGAGCCCTACTCAGGTTCCCGGGGGAAACCGCGCAATCCTTCCACGATGCGATCCATTTCCTCGGGAGAGAAATCCTCACGGTAAAAGCGCTTGAAGACCTCTATGCGCAAATCCTTTTCCGTATCCCAGGCATCATCGGGAATACCGGCACGGATGATGGCCCTGGCTGTCGTGTGCATACTGCAGGCCATGCGAACACGCTCGGCCGGAGTACGACTCATGAGCAGGTCATGGTACATCTTCTCAACTGCCGCGGGCGTATCCTTCATTACGGTCTCAGTTCGTCGAGTTTTGACAAAACCCCCAGCTGGGCCGCCCATTTTTCAAGATACACAAAATCCAGTTCCGGGACAGAAGCCAGCATCATGGCCATGGAGCCGGTCAGCATATAGGGAATCCCGGCCGAACCCAGGCGCGTTGAAATGTATTCCAGGAATTTGAGTTCTTCGCTCACGGCGTGACGATTCCCTCGGATTTATCGGCCGACCTAGTACCGGTAGAGTCCCTCGGCTTGAGGAGTTTCATTAAAATTACCTTCAGGCGGCGGCGTGGCGGTTTTCCACTCAAGGGTCGAAGCACCCCAGGGATTGACTTCATCCGTGGCCTTGCCCCAGGTCGAGGCGAAGAGATTTCCCGCGACCAGAATAAGGCCCGAATAAACGATCAACCAGCCAAGGCCAGCCAGTTCCGCCAGCCCCGAAGGACCGGCCTCGAAGGCCGCCATGTCGCCGGTCACGCCCCCCACTCCCAGAATCAGGTTCGGGATGAGGGCCATGTTGATTCCCACCAGATAGAGGACGCCGCCGATGCGCGCCACGTCCTGGGAGTAATCCTTGCCGGTCATCTTGGGCCACCAGTAGTGCAGCCCGGCCAGGAGCGCGGACAACACTCCGCCCCAGATCAGGTAATCCAGGCGGGTGGCCGCAAACATGGTCGTGCCCAGGTAGGCGCCTACCGAGGGGCTGATCAAAAACAGTCCCATGAGCGCGGCGATGCCGGCATTGACCATGAAGGCAAAGACAAAAACGATCACCGACTCCCTGGCGACGGCCCCCTGGTAAAGGGTGGCCAGCCAGCTGTAGGAAATCAGGGCCACCGGAACCACGGCCAGGATTCCCAGGGCCTGGAAGACCAATGTGGTGATCGGGTCCTGGCCCTGTCCGACCAGGTTGACACCCCAGCCCAGGAAGCTCATACCGAGCAGGGCGATCATCGATCCAACGACCATCCGGTAACCGGCCACGGGCTTGCGGCTGATCCCGGCGATGATCTCACTGATGACACCGACGGCGGGCAGCAGGGCGAAAAAGGCTGCCGGTGTGGTCACGAACCAGAAGTAGTTGTTCCACAGCATGGGATCGGCGCCGAAAATGCCCTCGCCTGAAAAACGAGATGCGGTCAGATAGAGGATGACGATGGCGAACAGCGAACCCACCACGACCAGCAGGTAACCCGTCAGGTAAAGGGCCCAGGACAGGATGGGCATATCGAAGAAGCCCATTCCCGGTGCCCGGGAATGGTGCACGGTCACCAGGAAGTTCACACCTGTCAGGAACCAGCTCAGGGCGGAAAAAAACAATCCGAAAGCCACCAGGGCGAACAGCCCTGTTTCGGCCACCACCAGGGGTGCGGCCATGGTCCAGCCCGTGGCGATGGGTCCGCCAACCAGCGAAGCGATCAGAAGAACCAGACCTATGACGTAGAACCGAAGGCTGCAGCGCGACAGGCCGGGCAGGGCCATGTTGGAGGCCCCCAACTGCAGGGGAAGCAGGAAAAAGCCCAGTACCGAAGGCAGCGCCGGCACCAGGAACAGGAAAACCAGCAGCAGCCGGGAATACGTCAGGGCCTGGAATACGAAACGCGGCTCCAGCCCCCGCCCGCCCAGGGATTTTACGATCAGGAACAGGCCGAAGATGGCGCCCAGCAGGAAGGCGAAACCCGTCCAGCCAAGGAACATCAGGCTGATCTTTTTATGGTCGGTGGAGGTGAACCACTCCGGGATTCCGCCCTTGCCGGCGAGATAACTATCGGTGGCGGCATTCATCTAGTTCTCCTCCTGGCCGGCGGCGTCCCCGGATTCGGTGTTCTCGGCTTCGGGGGACTCTTCGGCGCCGGCTTCCGCACCGGCCTCAACCCCGCCCTTGCTGGACAGTGTCTTCAGCCAGGCCGTGATGGCCTCGATTTCCTGATCGGTGACCAGGCCGGCAAACGGGGTCATGACCGGCTGATACCCGGCGATGACCGACACGTTGGGCGTCAGAATGGATTCGCGGACGTAGGCATCGTCCACGGTAATTTTGTTGCCTTCCACGGTGTCGAATTCGAAGCCGTACATGTCCAGGAAGGTCGGACCGACGAGTTTATGCCCGGTGGTCGTATGGCAGGCCTTGCAGCCGAGTCGGCTGTAGAGAATCTCGCCGACCTCTTCGTAGGTGCGGCCCTGGAAGATGTCCGACACGCTTGCCAGCCAGGCCGTGAAATCCGCCGGTTCATGGACGACGAGGGCGGAGTTCATATCGGTGAAACCGTCCCCGCTGAAAATGCTGCCGCGCAGCTCGAAGGAACCCGGTGTGGTGGCCTCGAACCAGGCTTCACTCTGCAGACCCGGCACAATTGCCTGGTTGACCCGCATCGCAGGGATGGACAGCCCTTGTTCAACGTCTTCGGTGTTGAGGGTTAGACGTACCGGGAAACCCTTGGCTACATGCAAAGTATCCGCCACATGCCCGTTGGGATAGGTGAAGTCCCAGCCCCATTGGCGGGCCGTCACCTCGATGCCGTAGGACCCCTGGGGCGCGACGGTCTTGTCGATGAACCCGGGGAAGCCGGCCACGAAGGCAAAAACGGCCAACCCCAGCGCACCCAGGACCCACAGACCCAGAAACACAGGGTTGAGCGGCCCGGTTACGGCCCCCAGTTGGTTGCGGTCCTGCCGGCGAAAAATCCACAGGAAGATTCCTCCGAGTCCCGCGAACAGGAACAGGGCCAACACCGCGGCGATGTAGATCCAGTAGAAGGGCCCATCCACGCCCGCGGCGTGCGTCGAGGCCGCCTCCGGGAACCAGGTGGCTAAAATGGGGCTGCCGATCAAACCGTTACCTCTTTCGTGCCGCCGTCAGACGGGCAGATACTACTGCGATTCTCCGGACTTGTTCACGAGCCGCGCTTCGGCGTCCTCGATGGGCATGCAGACCGTGCCCTTTTCTTCGTCAAGCCAGCGGGTCTTCTCGTTCAGGATGGCCCGTTGTTCGGCAAGGGCGGCCTGCAATTCATCGTTGCCGGGAGAGTCGTAGACCTTGGCTTCGAACTCCTTGGCCTGGGCGGCCAGGAACCCTCCCTGCAGAAACAGGACAAGGGCCCAGAGGAAAACGACCGCGGCGATCCCGCTGATCACCACCACCGGTGCGTTGAATCCCGATCCGTTTTCATTGTCGGCCGAGGCCATGCAAATCTCCTTTTAGGCGTTCTCGAAGCGCAGCGACTCGTCGAGCCGCGGATCCCCGGTCGGAACCAGGGAGGTGCTCATGGCAAGTTTCGTGATACCGGCCAGCCACAGGCCACCGATACCGAAAAACGCCGTCACATCCATGGGGCTGAAAACAAAACTCTCGCTGAACCCGGGCATGACCACCCAGTAGAGGTTGATCCACTGGGCAACGATGATCCAGAAGGCCCAGAAGGCCAGCATCTTGCGGCTGCGCTTGGCATAGCGCGAAATCAGACCTGCGAAAGGCAGCATGAAGGTCGCGAAAATGATGACCAGGCCAACCATCCCCCAGCCGTTCTGCGACCGGATCAGGAACCAGTGCGTTTCCTCGGGGATGTTCGCGTACCAGTAGAGCATGTACTGGCTGAAAGCGATGTAACCCCAGAAGAACGTGAAGGCGAACATGGCCTTGCCGTAGTCGTGGAAGTGTTCCGGGGTGACGATGCCCCGCATCCGGCCGGTGTTCTGCAGGCCCATGGTGAACAGGGTCATGACGGCCCAGAAAGTTACAAAACCCCCGGACCAGTAGTAGACCCCGAACATGGTGCTGAACCACAGCGGGTTGATGCTCATCAGCAGATCGAAACTGGCCGCGGCCAATGAAAGGGCGCAGACCAACAGGGCGAATCCGCTGAAGTTTTCCAGGCGCCGGGTCAGGCCCACGTCGCCGGTGGAATCCTGTTTGACCGAGGTCCGCCAGAAGAACCAGGAGTACCCGGTCCAGATGCAGAA
>DAOWLV010000315.1 GCA_030643455.1 Candidatus Krumholzibacteriia bacterium
CAACAGGCCCATGCTCTCGTCATCCAGGTCGTACTGGTCGAACGCGAAGTAGACATCCTGGACACCGTAGTCGGCAGGATCGAGGTTGGGGTAGTCCGGGCCTTCATCGACCACGATTTCGGGCTCTTCGGCCACCGGCGGGGGGGGCACTTCTTCTTCAGTGGGCTCGCCGGCCCCGACAGAAGGATCGGTTTCGACTTCAGCCTTCTTGCCGCAGCCGGACAGGGAAACCAGTGCCACGATCAGAACCAGCCCAACGGCCAGCTGCATACTGCGTGAAATCCATCCTCTGTTCATGCTTCTACACTCCTTGTAACGATGAAAGGCTGCCTGCCCCTAGTGGGACCAGGCGGGGGTGATGTCCGGGTCGTTCCCGAACGTCAACTGGCGAAAAGAATCTTCCACGATGTCGAAAACGTACAGCTTGAAGGCCCCGCTGCGGTCGGAGGCGAACACGATGTGCCGCCCATCCGGTGCCCAGCTCGGGTCCTCGCTGTTTCGCCACCGGCCGGGGGTCAAAACCCGCCGATCTTCACCGGTGGATTTCATCACCACGATCTGGGTGTAGTTGCCCACCCGGGTGGCGTACACGATCTGGTCCCCGCTCGGAGACCACACCGCCGAGTCGTTGTACCGTCCCTCGAAAGTCAGCCTGCGCCTGCCGGCGCCGTCGCTATCGATGATATATAACTGAGGTGTCCCTGTCCTGTCACTGGTAAAAACCAGATCACGGCCCCCGGGAGCCCAGCTGGGGCTGATTTCGATGGCTTTCGAGACGGTCAGCCGTTTTATGATCTTCCCCTGCGGCGAGATCCGGTAGATTTCCGGATTTCCGCTCTGGGAGAGAGACAACAGTAGTTCATGGCCGTCAGGATGCCAATCCGCCCCGAAATTCAGGCCATCCATGGAAATGACGGATCGCACCTTTCCGTTGGCCGTGTTCAGGCTGAAAAGCCCCTGCTCTCCTCTCCGATAGCTTGTAAAGGCAATTTCGGCCCCGTCCGGCGACCAGGCGGGACACAGATTCAGTTCGCGGTTGGCCGTCAGCCGAAGAAGGCCCTCCCCGTCGTAATCCACCACGTAGAGGTCGCGCCGGTCGCCGGAGCCCCGAGAGAATACGATCCGGGACAGGCACATCCCCTCTTCTCCGCTCAACCAATGGATCACCTCGTTGGCGAAATGGTGGGCGGTGGCCCGCATCTGGGAAGGCAACGGCCGGTACCGCTTGTTCATCAGCAGCTGCCTCTGGGGGTAGGACAGCAGGTTCAGGGAGATGGTGATCGGAGCGTTTTCCCCTGTCTGGCCCGCGTCGCGCAGCGGGCCCTCGACCGTGCCTTCGATCGTGAATTCAAAATCCAGGCTGTCCGGATCGCCCTCGGAGTGCCCCACCCTGAACAGACCGCTGAGCCGCAGGTCGTTGGCCACGACCAGGGCCATTGTATTGGCCGCGTCGGCCGAGGCGACCCCGCCGGCCAGGACGTCGAGTTCGTTGATCAGGACATCGGTCTTGATGAAGGCGGTGCTGGTGTGCTCGATGATGACTTCGCTGTTCCTGCCCTGGGCCAGGGTCAGTCCGGGCAGGGTTGCGAATATCACGGCGAGGACCAGGATGTATCGACGGGATCGTATCATCAGGTTCCGGGCTCCAGGTTGAAAATGAAGGTCACGCCCAGGGAGGGGCTGGTGAACTGGGGCGGAAGCGGCGGCAGTTTGGTAGTCTGCACCGCACGCAGTGATTCCCTGTCGAACACGCCCACGCCGCTGTTGCGAACAAGGGTGACCTGGGACACTGTTCCGTTCCTGGCGATGGAGAAATGCACCGCGCATGACACCACCGCCCTCTTGCCGAAACCGATCTGCCGGGGTTTCCAGTTCCGGGCGATCAGGCCTTCGACCCGGGAAAGATACCAGGCGAAAGGGAAATCCGTATCGGTGTTCCCAGCGGACGGCCCGCTGATGACCGGTTTGGCCACCTGCTCGGTCGGCTTGTCCGGGGTCTCGGTCTGTTCCTTGGGTTTGGGATCCTCGACCTCGATCTTTTCCTGCGGTTTGGTTTCCACCTTCGGCTGTTCAACAGGTTTGGGCTTCGGCAATTCCTTGGGCGGAAGGTCGGGCTTCACTTCCTTCTGCGGCTCGGGCTGAACGACCGGTTTGTCGGCAGCTTCGGTTTCGATGACCTGCGGCGGAGGCATATGAATCATCTTCACCTTGATGGAATGGGTCGGCCGCACGGGATTGCGTGCCACGTAGTTTCCGAACATGACCACCACTACCAAGGCGATGGCGTGCACGAAAATGGAGACTGGGAGCCCACGGCTCAACATTATTGATCATCCACGGGCTGATCGGTCACGAGACTAAGATTCAGGAAACCCTCGACCTCCACCGCGGCCATGACCTTCAGGACAAATCCGTACGGCACCTCTTCATCGCTGCGCAGATAGACCGGCACCGAATCCTTGTCCTCTTCGTAGGCAGCCAGCAGCATGGCGAGGTCACTGATTTCGATGGCCTGCTCCTGGAAAAAGACCTGACGATTGCTTGTGATCGAGATCACCGGCCCCTCCTTGACCACCACGTTGCGCGTGGCCGCCTCGGGCAGGTTCACCTCCACCCCGCCCTGGATGTAGGGCGCGGTCAACATGAAGATGATCAACAGGGTCAGCGTCACATCCACCAGTGAGGTGATGTTGATGTCGGCCATGGCCCCGTAGGAACTCTTGCGGCGTGCCATCAGATGGTCTCCCTGTCATGAAGCTCGGGCCGATGGCTCTGATCCCGGCCGACGGGCGCTGCTTCACCCCCAGCCGCTTCTTCGAGTACGGTACGCAACCGGTCGAGTTCGTTCCCCACCAGATCGATTTTCCGCACGGTCATGTTGTAGAAGATGACCGCGGGAATGGCGGTGGCCAGGCCCGCGATGGTCGTGATCAGGGCCTCGGCGATGCCCGGAGCAACGACGGTCAGGTTGGCGCTCTGCATGGAGGCCATGCCCCAGAAGGAGCTCATGATGCCCCACACCGTGCCCAGTAGCCCCAGGAAGGGCGAAATTGTCACGGCGGTGGACAGAAGGATGAGGTAGCGCTCCAGGTTTTCCGTCTCCAGGTAGGATACCCGCTCGGAAGCCCGGCGAATGGCCGGCCACTGGGTCATCGATTCGGTTTCGAGGATGAGATTGCTCAGGGGAAGATCGGTGTTGTCCCGGCAATAGGAAACCAGGGCCGAGCGCTCGGCGCCGTTGGCGGACCCGCTGTCCAGCCAGATTTCGCACTTTTCCCAGAATACCTGGTGTCCCGCACGGATCCGCGACATGGTGCGCGCCTTGTCGATGAACACCGCCCAGGACATGACCGAAAGAAACAACAGGACCAGCAGGATGAACTTGCCGAAAAAGGTGGATTCGGTCACCAATCCGACAAGTTCTCCGGGCCCAAGGGTCGCCAGGAAATTCGCCGAATGAATCATGGCGGGCATGGGTTCTCCTCGGATATTCAGTTTGTGAAGGGGATTCGGCCCTGTTCCTTCCGGCCGGATCCGGGCGGTCCTTCCTTGGTCCGCCACCAGGTCCCGAATGGGACCAGATCAGTTGTGTTCATCAAAGTAGCCATCGCCCGGGGGAAAGAACAGGTCCGATGCCTGAAAGTTCCCGCCGGATCAAACCTGCCCACCAGGGACCAGGCCGTCAGCCCTGCTCCTCGAATACCTTCAGAGCGAAGGCATCCTGAAAGTCGAATTTGTCGACGAAATCGCTCAGGGAATCCTCATCGCGCTTGCGCAGGAGCCCCGCCTCCACCAGGTGGAAGACGATCCGGCCGAAATCGATGGTCGCGTGAACGCCCCAGGAATTGAAGACGTCCCCACCCATCACCCCATATCGTTCCCGTCCCAGGTTCCGGATCCAGTCCAGCAGATCCTCACCGGTGATGTGGCCCCGCTCTTCCATGGCCTCCATGGCGTTTTCGAGGGCTTCCAGGACGAAGAAATATGCGTCCGAGCGGAAGACACCACGTCTTTCGGCGAGAGTTCGGATGGAATGCAACAGGTCCATGGTTCCTTGCATGGCCCTCTCCTCGGGTGTGAAGAACCTGATGAATGATCGTCACTATCTTAAGGGTATCGCGCCGCCTGTCAACCATCAGTGAGCCCTAGGTCCCCGCCAGGAGCCTGTCGTAGAGATCGAGGTACTGCTTGACGACGCAGGAGACCCCGAAATCGCCCGCCGCATCCCGCCGTGCCTCTTCGGCCATTTCCTGGCGCAACTGGTCGTCTTCCAAGACGTTGACCGCCGCCTGCACCATTCCCTCCACATCCAGGGGATCTCGGAGTAGTCCATTCAGACCATCCTGGATGAATTCCCCTGCACCCCCCCGATTCGTGACCAGCGGGATCACGCCGCAGGCCATGGCCTCCAGGGCCACCAGGCCGAAGGATTCGTGAAGGGACGGCAGCAGCAACAGGTCCGCC
>DAOWLV010000218.1 GCA_030643455.1 Candidatus Krumholzibacteriia bacterium
CGTAACCGGGGATCAGAGAGTCCAGGTCGGGGTTGGTGTAATTCCCAAATTTCCAAGTAAGAGGATGCCGTGACGATTGCCCTGGTCATCAACGACAAGGTGGAAATCCCGCTGAGCGAGCTGGTCTACACGGCCAGCCGGTCGTCGGGGCCCGGGGGGCAGCACGTCAACACGTCCGACACACGGATCCAGGTGCGGTGGAATGCGAAGGAGTCGATCGCGCTGAACGATGCCGAGCGCGTGCTCGTGCTGAAGATGCTGGCCTCGCGGCTGACCGAGGCAGGCGACCTGATCCTGGCCAGCGATTCCCACCGCAGCCAGCGCCGCAACCGGGAAGACGTGACCCAGCGGCTGGCCTCCCTGGTGCGTGAGGCCCTGATCCCGCCCAAACCCCGCAAGAAGACCAAACCCACCCGCGCCTCCCGGGAAAAACGCCTGGATGAAAAGCGCAGGAAATCCAGGGCCAAGAAGGATCGCGGCAAGAAGTACGACGGCGACGACTAGGTCCTTCAGAATTCCATTCGAACCGAAACGTTCAGGCTGCGGCCGGGGGCGGGAATCTCCTGGCCGGCCGCCAGACCACCCGTAGGCAGCAGTGCCTCGCGGGTCAGGTGCTCGTGGTAGAGCTTGTCAAACAGGTTGTCCACACGCACACGAAACTTCAGGCCCTGGACAGGTTCCGTTTCCAGGCCCAGGTGCCAGGACGTGAAGCCGCCGGTGCGGTTTTCGGGGAACAGCGGGTCGATCTTTTCCTGGTCGGCCGCGAAATAGGCTCCAAACCGGAACCAGGTACCCGTGCGATGGTGGGCCAGGTAGCGAACCTCGGCGGTTCCGGCCAGGGGCGGGATCTCGGGCAGGTCACGGCCACCAGTGGTGTTGCGGCCCCGCACATAGGACACGGTCACCGGCAGGTAGAGACTGTCGGTGGGACGATACTCGAGGCCCAGTTCGCCTCCGGCGGTGGTGGCGCCGATGTTTTCAAAACCCTTGACGATGTCGTCGATGCCGTCGCCGTTGACGTCCATGACCGCGATGACCGTCGGCAGGATGTAGTCATCGATCTCGGCGTAGAATCCGCTGACGGCCACCACCAGTTTATCGCAGGTCACGGTGACGCCCGCTTCGCCTTCCCGCTTTTTTTCGACGGCCAGGGTAGGATTGCCCACCTGGAAGCCGCCCGGAGCAGGACCAAAGGCGTAATACCGTTCGGTCACGCCGGCTGCGCGCGAGCTCAATCCGATTCGTAGAAAATACAGGTGACGGGGAGCGAACTGACCGTCCAGGCGCAGACCCGCCAGGCCCAGGGTTTCGGTGCGGTCGGTTTCGGCCGCGGCCGGACCGTAGAAACGAACGTACTGCTCCCGCACGGTTTTCCCGCCGAGGCTGGCCCCATCGGCCGCGCGCGCTTTGCTGTCAACGACATCCAGGCGTCCGTCGGCCGTCAGATGGACAGTGGTGGACAGGGGGATCCCAAGAGTCGCGAATCCCCCGCCGGTGGTCTGCACCGCGTCGGGCCAGAGTCGGTCGTGATAGGTGTCTCCGCTGGGAACAATGTATCGGGTGCGGGTCGCGTCACGGGTCAGGTTGGTCGCATCCAGGCCGGTTTTCAGCAGGATGGAAGCCCCGGGCTCCAGATCGAGATGGGCATGGGCCCCCCAGCTGCGGGTTTTGGCCTCGGTCCCGGCTTCCATCAATTCGCGGTTGGGCTTTTGGTTGTTGTCCATGAAGTGGTCGACGATCGAAAACCCGCCGGTAACCTCGAACCGGGTCACCGTCCCGCCCTGGTAATCCGAGCGCCAGCCGGCGTTGTACACCCAGAAATCGGTGTCGATGTTGTCCATGGGCATGGAGGGAAAGTCGATGTCCTTCTCCTTGGCGTAGGTCAAGGCGTTCCACAGGCGATGGTTTTCGCCGGGTCGCCAGCCCAGCGCGGCGTTGGCGGTGGTCGATTTCAGGCCTGCCGGTACGACCGTACCGTCGGGAGCGGTGTAGTCGTCAAACTGCCTGTAGCCGATGCCGAGCTTGAAATCCAGCGCGCGGTTTCCGCCAAACAGACCGCCCTCGGTACGGAAACCCTCGCGGGCGGATTCGTAACCGGCTTCCAGGTAGGATGTCACGCCGGTGGGTGCACCGGGCGGCCTTTCGTAATCGGGATCGGCGTGAATGACGCCACCGGTCGCGCCGGGCCCGAACGCCGCATAACCGCCGCCGCGGAAGATCGAGACCCGAGTGGTGGACAGCGGAGTCAGGTAGGTGGCTGGGGGGTCCATGCGGCCGGGGCACGCGCCATACAAAGGAACGGCGCCCAGGATGGTCTGCACTCGTTCCCAGCCCAGCCCGCGGATCACGGGTTCGGCCGCGCTGGGCGCCCGGCGCACGGCGGCCAAGCCGGGCAGGTGTTCGATGGCCTCGGCCAGGTTGTCGCCGCCACGGTCTCGCAGGGTTCCGGCAGAAACAGGGCCGTCACCCCAGGGAACGCCTTGAGCGGTCACGGTCACGTCGGGGATTATTGTGGCTGTCGTGTCGGGCTCTGAAGGCCCGTCGGCCGCAGCGGTTTCGCAAGCTCCCGGGATCAATATCAATGTGACAAGGATCAACTTCACGGACATTTTCCCAACCTTTCCCTCCCACACCCACAAGTCACAGGTGCGCAATATCGCCCAGGGAAGATTAGGTTTCAACCCATTGAAAGAGTGGGAGTTATGATTCGCGCCCGGTCTTGCCGATCAGGAAGATGTTGCTCATCAACCGACCGGTCATGAAAGCTGTCGCGGCGGCGGTGGCGCCGATCCAGTCACCCATGCGGATGGTGATGTACAGCACAGCCAGGATACCGGCGACTTCGATGGCGGATGCCCAGGTGATGGGTCCTGTACTGCGACGCGCCACCAGCAGGGAACGCTGGAACGAGAGCATCACCGAGAGCATGGGCATCAGGGTGAGGATGCGGATGGGGGTCAGCGCGAATTCGGCCAGATCGCTGGTCAGACCCGAGATGGTCCGCAGCCATACACCGGCCAGGGGTGTCCACGCGATCAAGGCCAGTCCGGCGGTGGCGCCCAGGCCCAGAATGATGGCGAAATTTCGCACGACCTTGAAGTTGCCCCAGTCACGGCCCAGCATGGTGATGGCGGTTTCCTGGTAGCTGAGGCCCGGGGAGCGGAAAATGAACACCAGCGAGTTGATGACCGGCAGCACGGCCAGCGAGTCGAGGGAAAAGCGGGCCTGGCCCATGAAAAAGGTGACCGTCGGCTGCACAGCCAGGGCGATGGTCGAGGTCAGGGCCAGCGGCAGGTAGAAATGGATGATTTCGCGGTAACCGAGCACTTCATCGGAAGGTTTGCCCAGGTATGATCTAACGGTGCCGGCGGCCATCATGCGGCTGGCGACCGCTTCGGTGCAAACCCCGCCGGTCAAGGCGGCCGCTCCCACCCAGGCTCCGGCCAATCCGTTGGCGCGGCAGATCAGCGCGGTCACGATCATCGAAACCAACCTGATCATGGTGCCCCAGGCCACGCGCCGGGTCAGGCCGTTGCGGATCAGCAGACCCTGGTAGAAACGCCGGTAACCGATCGCCGCCGGCCAGGGCAGCAGGATATACAGGGAGACGCGGGTCAGGCGGGCGACCTCGCCATCGAGTCCCATCCAGGTATCGGTCAGCAAACTCCACAAAGGAGTGAACAGCAGGATCAGCATGGCCACGGTGATGCCCACGTTGAGCATCCACATGAAATTGCGAAGGCGGCGGTAGATGCCGGCCGAGTCGACCAGGGCGGTCGAGGCGCTCATCATCATGATGACCGGAGCTTCGACGAGGATCGCCAGGGCGAAGGCCACGCCGTAGGCGGCCAGGTTGTGTTTGGGTTCGGCCAGGCGGGCGATGACCGCAGCCAGGAAAGGCCCTTCCAGCGACATCATCAGCCAGGTGGCTTGAAGGGGGATCCAGAAGCGGAACAACTCGGACATGCGTACGGGGGTGGTCATGGCACGAAGGTAGCCAGCATTCCGGGATTGTCCAACCGGTCCCGGGTGGGAATTATCCCAGCCCTACGGGGGAGCAATTTACGGGGGTTGCGCATATTTTTTTTAACAGGTCTTAATGAAAAAGACCCTCGTTCTCAATATTTTATGACCAGGCCATGACACAAATCACGCAACAAGTCTTTGTAATTATTAAATTTACCTAAACATGTCCAGAACCTTAATTGGATTAAATATAAAGGGTTAAGTTGATATTGAGTTTCGCTGATCATTCAGTTCAAATAAGGCTAGATAACCAGTGGGGATTTGCGATATATCGTTATCCAGTTCACAGGTCGAATTGTTTCGCCCATGTTCAAGGAGTTTAGGACAATGAGTAAATACCTGATCATTCTGCTGGCTCTGCTGGCTGGCGCCCTGGTCTTCTCCGGTTGTTCCGATGACTGTGAAAATACCACGACGCCCCCGACCACGATTCCGGATCTGGCATTTGCGGGTTCCGACAAGTGCATGAGCTGCCATCAGGAAAATTACGACAAATGGGTCAAGTCGGGTCATCCCTACAAGCTGACCAAGATCGAAGGCGAGAGCCCGGACCTCCTTTTCCCTGCGGATTCGATGTTCCCCCAGGATCCTGTCGTTCCTCCCACGGGTTACACCTGGGCCGACATCTCCTACACCATCGGCGGATATGGCTGGAAGATGCGCTGGATCGACAACAACGGTTACATCATCACCGGCATCCCTAACAACCAGTACAACTTCGAGACCGAAACCTGGTCCAACTATCACCTGGACGATGCCACCGGCACCAAGCCCTATGACTGCGGCGTTTGCCACACCACCGGCTGGGTCGATTCCGGCGGCATTGGCGACCCCGACAACCAGGACGGCCTCGAAGGCATGACCGGCACGTTCTTCGCCGGCGGCATCCATTGCGAGCAGTGCCACGGCATGGGCAGCCGGCACGTTGCCGCTCCCGCGGATTTCGCGATGATCAAGGATACCTCGTCAGCGGCTTGCGGCTCTTGCCACACGCGTGACAGCGAGAACCGGATCGCCGCCAGCAGCGGGTTCATCAAGCATCATGAGCAGTACGACGAGTGGTTGCACTCGCCCCACAACAGCGCCATTGGCTGCAATACCTGCCATGATCCCCACGCCTCGGTCAAATTGGACAGCGTGATGCCGGGCGACGGCACGATCATGACCTGCACCGAATGCCACTCCATCGCCGCCGGCGACGACCAGGACTACGACGGCGCGAACCTGAATCACAATGGAATGCCCGGCTGCGTGGACTGCCACATGCCCAAGGCTTCCAGGTCGGCCATCAACCTGACCGACTTCGTGGGTGACATCAGGACCCACATCTTCAACATCAACACCGATCCGGTCGGCAAGACCGACGGCATGTTCAACGCCGAGGGTAACCTCGTCAAGATGGACGAGGCAGGCCAGGCTGCCGTGACCCTGGACTTCGCCTGCTACAGTTGCCACAAATCTGAAGAAGGCGGCGAGGGCATCGCGTCATACCAGACACTGCAGGAGCTGTCCGACCGCGCGATCGTCATGCACTCCGGGTTCAAGACCCTGGCGCGCCGCTAGTTCTTAGCCGCACCAAGGATCCTTCAGGAGCCACGCCCCCGGGCGTGGCTCCTTTTTGCAACCCGGAACCCGGTCAGGCCGTAGATAGCCCGGAACATGTGGTCAATAACACGCTACGGATGCAATGAAAGGCCTATAGAGATGAAAAAGTCAGGATTGGGGGCGGCCCTGGCCGTCTTGACGGTGATGCTGCTGGCCCTACCCGTGTTGGCGGGCGAGGAAGTGAACAAGGACGGCATCCTGCACATCATGAACGGCGCCGAACCGAGCGGACAGAAGGTTGTCGTGGAGCTGGAAGAGGTCTGGCGCCACGGCGGCGAGGATGACGACGAATTCTTCGGGATGATCAGCCAGTGCGTGGTGGGGGATGACGGTACCATCTTTC
>DAOWLV010000283.1 GCA_030643455.1 Candidatus Krumholzibacteriia bacterium
CGGCTCGGGATTGACGAATCATTCCGGCAAGTCTACATTCGACGCGTACGTCACCGATCATTCGGTATTGTCACTTCAATGAAAGGCGGAGCCCTTGGCGCGATCCCATTTCTCATACGAGAAACGCCGTAAGGAACTGGAAAAGAAGAAAAAGAAAGAGGCCAAGAAACTGGCCAAGGCTGAACGCAAGGCCGCTCTGGAAGCGGGCGAAGAGATTCCCGAGCCTGTGATCGTGATCGACGAGTTCGGTAACGCCGTCGAGGTGCTACCCGAAACCGATGAAGACGAGGACACCGCGGAATCGGACGACACCTCAGAAAAGACTGATCCCGCCTGAGCGCCTCCCGACGGACCTGTCCATCACCGCTCCGGAACGGAAGAGTGAAATTTTCCGTTTTTCCGTCCTTTTTGAATAATCCCGAGTAAATTACCCTGATTTATGCTAATATCCAGGCGCGAACCGGTCATGCCTGTATTGGTTTTTTCGGGGTTAAGTGAGGTGGAAGAAAATGGTAATCCGTATGTCGCCATCAATCATTTCCCGTGTTTTTGCCTTCTTGAGTCTCCTTGTCCTTTTCGGCGCAGGCCCAGCTCACGCGCAGGTCCTTGTGGCCTACGACGACAGTTTCGCCATCCCCTTCGGTGAACCTCTCGTGGTGGAATTCTACGGGGTTCTGGAAAACGACACCCTCGACGATGAGTCCGCCGGAGAAAACGGGGCGACGTCGGAACTGGTTGCCGATGTCAGCCACGGAACCCTGGCCCTGAATCCCGATGGATCCTTTTCCTACTCCCCCGATGAAACTTTCGACGGAACCGACAGCTTCGTCTACCGCGCCGTTTTCGCGGCCGTTTCGGACGAGGCGACCGTCACGCTGTCCGCCTGCGACGGCGGGCCGGATGTCTTCACTTGCTGGGATGAAACCGCCTTTCTCGCCCTGGCCACCGAATGGGGCCTGGCCGTTTCCCTGGAAGGATTCGAGGATGACGCCGTGTGGGGCCTCGCCCGGTCTCCGCTGTCGCTGCCGGTCGTCAACAGCCTGGGTATCCAGTGGATGACAAACCATTCGGGTTCACCTTCCTTCAATGAAATCACCACGGGCAACGGCCCGGCGAGAACCGGCCAGTGGGGCGTCTTCGATCCGAATCACGGCTACGCCACCGGGACACCGACCGAATGTGACATCGATGACCCGCCAATTCACTGCCTCTACCACGATGGTTTTACGGGGATCAGGGAACCCGGCCTCGGTGTGTTGCATGGTGTCGGGGGATACATCACCGGCACCCACGGCGGCAGGGTCGCGATCCTGCTCGACGGAGCCCTTCCTGTCGGAGGCGGCAGAATCACGCCGGGACATCAGTTTTTCGGCGTGATTGACACCCGGCCTACCGGATTCACCCAGTTCGAATTCCGTGAGCTCGACGGCAAGGTCGGACAGGCCCTTTTCATCTTCGGTGATGACTTCACCATTCTGACCCCGGCCCAGTCCCCGGTCGAAGAAGCCCGGACCAGCGGTTCGCGGATTTTCTTCGCCGGTGCGGGACCGAATCCTTCGGGCGGACGAACGTCGCTGCGCTTTTCCACCCCCGCGCAGGCCGAGGTCCAGCTGGTGATCTATGACGTGAGGGGTCGACTGGTTCGCAGTCTTACCGATGGAACACGCGGAGTCGGTGCACATATCGTCGAATGGGACGGGAGGGATCGTGATGGCAGAAGTGTCCCCGCCGGAACCTACTTCGGTCTGCTGAGGGTCAGTATCGACGGGAAGTCGGATACGCAGGTTCGAAAAATGGTGATTGCTCATTAGGTGATGTGGGGTGCAGGGCTCCCCTCCTTGTAATCCCCCCCCAAACCCGATATGGTGCGCCCTGGTATAAAACCATCCCGGAAGTTGATCTTCCGCTATCCCAACAAGGTCAGGAAACATGGCGGACAACCAGGGCGTCGACTTCTACCGGTTCTCCCGCAATCTCAGCGACGAGGAACGCAGCGTTCGCGACACCGTGCGGCAGTTCGTGGATCGTCGCTTCATGCCCCTGGTGCGCGAACACTTCAAGGCCGGAACTTTCCCCACCGAACTGATACCCGAACTGGGTTCGCTGGGGCTGCTGGGCTCGAGCATCAAGGACCCCGGCTGCCCCGGCCTGAGCGGCACCATGTACGGTATCATCTGCGAGGAACTCGAGCGCGGCGACAGCGGCCTGCGCAGCTTCGCCTCGGTGCAGGGAAGCCTGGTCATGTGGCCCATCTCCAACTTCGGCACCGAAGAGCAGAAGGAACGCTGGCTGCCTGATCTGGCTGCGGGGAAAAAAATCGGCTGTTTCGGCCTGACCGAGGCCAATCACGGCTCGGATCCCGGCGGCATGGAAACCCGCGCCGTGCGGGATGGCGACGACTGGATAATCAGCGGCTCCAAACTCTGGATCACCAACGCCAACCTGGCCGATGTGGCCGTGGTTTGGGCCCGTACCGATAAAGGCGTGGGAGGATTCCTGGTCGAACGTGGCATGGAAGGTTATTCGACCAATCCGATCCACGGCAAGTACAGCCTGCGGGCCAGCGACACCGGCGAACTGGTCTTCGACGATGTGCGCGTTCCCGACAGCAACCGCCTGCCGGACGCCATCGGTCTCAAGGCGCCGTTGAACTGTCTGAACCAGGCGCGGTACGGCATCGCCTGGGGTGCGGTGGGCGCAGCGGCCGATTGTTACGACACCGCCCTGCGCTACGCCGGTGAACGGCAGCAGTTCGGCAAGCCCATCGCGTCGTTCCAGCTCGTGCAGCAGAAGCTTGTGCATATGCTGACCGAGATCACCAAGGCCCAGGGACTGTCGCTTCAGATGGGACGATTGAAAGACGACGGCATCAACCCCACGCCCATCGTCTCGCTGGCCAAGCGCAACAACGTGGCCATGGCCCTCGACTGCGCGCGCATCGCCCGGGACATCCTGGGCGCCGCCGGCATCACCGACGAGTTCTCGCCCGGCCGGCACATGACCAACCTGGAATCGGTCATCACTTACGAGGGCACCCACGACATCCACACGCTCATCGTCGGGGCCGAGATCACGGGAATATCGGCTTTTCGTTAGAAGCCAACCAGCACATGACCCAAGCTCCCGGTAACCCCCTGCTGTCCCGCATCCTGGGCGCCATCGAAAAGGTGGGCAACGCCCTGCCGCATCCGGCCACGCTGGTCGCCCTGCTGGGCATCGGAGTCGGCAGAACAGGAACGGCCCCGAAGGGCCGCTCCCATACAGCAACTACTTGGAGAGGCCCCGAAGGGCCCTACTTCACCAGAGCCATCTTCCGGACCTTGACTTCACCCCCGGTCCGGGCCTCGTAGAAATAGATACCGGCCGAGACGCCCCCGCCCTGGTTGTTGGTGCCGTCCCAGACAATGGTCTGGTCCGCGCCCGCGGGCCGATTGCCATCGATCATGGTCTTGACCAGCTGTCCGCGCACGTTGTAGATGCTCAGCTTCAGATGACCCGCAGTGGGCATCGAATACTTGATCGTCGTACTCGGGTTGAAGGGGTTCGGGTAGTTGCTGGTCTGGAACGTGATGCCGGGCGGCACCGAGGACACGTTCTGGGGATCACCAGCGACACCGAAGTATGTCAGGACGTCTCTCAACAACTGGGCGCGACCCGGAAGATCGTTGCCGGCAGCGTCGGGATCCGTGTAGACGAACATCAGATCCACGGGCATCGAGATGGCCCTGCTGCCGCTGGCCATGATGTTCAGGGTGGCGGCCGAATAGGGGTATAGCCATCCGTTGGGGTCATCGAATGCCGCCAGGCGCTGGCCGGCACCGAACACGTTGACTCCGTCGAAGGCGTTGATATCGAAACATCCGCCGAAAGCTATCCAGGTCTGCAGGTCGCCTGCGAACACCGGGTTTCCCGAGACGGCCTTGACCAGCGGGGTGGCCTGGTTTCCGATGAACGGCCGGACATTGCTGGTCACCACGGTGACACCCATGTAATCCTCGAGGAAAGTCAGGGCTGCGGGCCCGGTCTGCGACAGGTCGCTCGCCAGACCATCACCGGTCAGGAAGATGTCCTTGCCGCCCAGGTCGAGCCAGTTGGTCAAAGTCCCCACATCATCACCGGCGTCGTTGTCGTAATCGCCATTTGCCAGGTTGTACACATTCATATCGCCGCTGGTGTAGAGGATATCGTCGTAGTCGGTCAGCATGATGTGGCTGGCACGACCGCCGATACCGTTACCAAGGCCGGCGTCGGGATGGTTGACATAGTACGCGTCGTAGTCCTCTCCCACCAGCAGACCGGTGTTGCTCAGGGCGGTGTACCATTCATTCTCGCCACCATAGTTGGCGTAGTCGTTGATGAACAGGACACCTGCCTGCTCGTAGCCACCTTCGCCGTCCTCACGGATTGAGGGCAGGGCACGAACCACGAACCACGAGTGGTAGCCCATGGGATTGTTGAAACCGGTGCTGAAACCGGTGGTGTCAGGGGGAATCAGTGCGGTCTGGGGATCGCTCCCTCCCACGCCGCCGATGGCGTCGGTTGCAGAGATGTAGTAGTGCAATACATCGCCCGGGAACAGGAAGCCCGTGTCGGGTAGGTCGAAGGCCCAATTGCCGGGAGTCCAGGTACCGCTGCCGCCGATGGCCTTCATGCCGAGTACCGAACCCGCATTGGGCAGACCGGCGGTACGATACGGATCGAAGACGGGGTTGGCATCCAGGACGTAATGCAGTTCGGGATCACCGTCCAGGTCGGAGCCTGCCCGGACAGGAAGGATTTTGATGACTATGGAATCACCCGGATCGTTACGCTGGTGTGCGGACCACGAGATGTTTCTCGCCATATCGAAGCGAACACTGTGCGTACCGGGGTCCCCC
>DAOWLV010000229.1 GCA_030643455.1 Candidatus Krumholzibacteriia bacterium
CCCTGCTCCCGGATCAGGTTCGGCTCCTGATAAACCGGAGGTGCGATCCCGTTGGGTATGTAGGCCGTGGCCTGCTTGTGGTGTTCCACGTAGTGCTCGCGCAGGGAACGTGAGACGACGATCGTCCGGTTGGGCAGGCCGACACTGGCTGACTCCCCCATGCGCAACACCCCCCTGGCGAATCGGCCCCATTTGTCCCGCTGCCAGTCCAGGCCGTGCACGGTCACGACCGTCGCCTGCCGGTTGAACCAGCGGGGCAGGCCCGACAAAAGCCCGGGTCCCAGGGCATGGTAGTGGACCACGTCGGCGCCATGAAACAGGGCGTGCCCGGTGGACACGATGGTGTGGCTGATGGCATCCAGGTGTTTGGTGGGAATACTGGGCAACCGGCGGATGCGCACACCGGCCAGATCAGACGGCCCGTTGGCGTCGCTGTAGTGGGGACGGCTGTAGATATCCACATCGCAACCCAGCTTCGGCAATCTGGCCGCAAGCTCGGCTACATGCTTTTCGATCCCGCCGTGAACGGGCGGATATCCCTTCTGGCCGATCATGGCCACGCGAATCGGTCTGGTAGCCAAGAGTGCTCCGCCTTTACCGGTCCAGGTCAGGCAATGAGCTCCAGGGCGATGCGCCGGCCGTCTTCCTTGAGAGACAGGCAAGCCGCTTCGAGAACCTCGACGACCTTCAGGCCGTGCGTGCCGTCGCTCTGGCAGGCCACCTTGTCCTGGATGAAATCCAGGAAGTGGGAGGCCTGTGCCTTCAGCGGCTCATAAGTCTCGACGTGCGGCAAGAAGATGTCTCCGGAACGGTAAAGCAACTGGAACTCTCCGAAACCCTCGTAGTGCGGCTGCACATCCACGCCCTTGTCGTAGACGCGGATCTTCTCGGAGGGTGAGACATCATCATACACCAGCATCTTGCTGCTGCCTACAAAAGTGCACGTACGGATCTTGTTCGGATCCAGCCAGCTGACGTGGATGTGAACGATCTTGCCGCCGGGATACTCGAGGGTCACGAAAGCCACGTCCTCGATCCCCAGTTTCTTCTGGACGTAACAGTGCCCGGTCGCGGTGACGGCGACGGGTTCGGCCCCGAACAGGAAATTGAGCATGGCCACGTCGTGGGGCGCGAGGTCCCAGATCACGTTGGCATCCTTCTGGAAGATACCCAGGTTCACCCGTGAGATGTTGACGTAGTAGATTTCCCCCAGCTCCCCATCGTCCAGGAGGGATTTGATCATCCGCACCGGAGGCGAATAGACGAAGGTGTGGCCGACCATGAGTTTCAGATCGCGAGCGGCCGCGGTTTTGATGAGGGTGCGGCAATCGGAGCTGTTGGTGGCCATGGGTTTTTCGATGAACAGGTGCTTGCCGGCCTCGAGGGCTTCCATACCCAGTTCAAAATGAGTCGACATCGGGGTGGCCACGACCACTGCGTCGACAGCGGGATCATTGATCAGGTCCCGGTAGTCGGTGGTTTGCCTCGTTTTGGGATAAAGAAGGCCTACGGTATCCAAACGCTTTTGGTCGAGGTCGGAAATGGCGATCAAACTGGCATCGGCCTGGCTGTTGAAATTCCTGATCAGGTTGGGTCCCCAGTACCCGCATCCGATCACACCAATTCCTATCATTTTCGGCTCGCTTTCATTGGACGAGTGAACGATATCCGGCGGTGCCCGCAGTAGCTGGCGCACACCTTGAATATCGACGCAACGAAACCATGCTTTAAACCCTTACGAACTGCTGAGGATGGCACCCCGAAAAAGACGGGGAAATGATTGTCGCCCCGGCAGTCCGGACTCGGGTCGGACTGCCGCTGCTAATACCCTCCGGTACCCTGAAGAACCACAGGAATGGTCTTGAGCAGGATTTTGAAATCCAGCCAGGGTGACCAGTTGTTGATGTAGCGGACATCCAGCCGAACCATTTCCTCGAAGGAGACAGTGCTGCGTCCACTGACCTGCCACAGGCCCGTGAGCCCCGGAACGGCCTTCAGGCGTTCCATGTGCCAGGGTTGGTAATTTTCAATCTCGTAGGCGATGGGAGGCCGTGGGCCGACCAGGGACATCTCGCCCATGATGATATTGAACAATTGGGGAAGTTCGTCCAGGGAGGACCTGCGCAACACGGTCCCGATCCTGGTGACGCGGGGATCGCACTTCATCTTGTAGAGCTGGTCCCCCGAATTCGTATCCAGGCAACCGTCGTCGTCGCCCCCGATGAACATGGAGACGAATTGCCGGTGGATGGCGTCGTCACTGTTGTGTTCCATGGAACGGAATTTGTAGAACTTGAAGGGCTTTCCATCCTTGCCCAGCCTTTCCTGTGCGAACAGGACGGGGCCGGAACTGGTCTTCTTGATCCACAAGGCGATCACCAGCATCACGGGCGAAACCACGATGAGCATCAGGGATGCCACCACCAGGTCGAAGGCCCGTTTCAAACGGCCCTGGACTCCCAGATAGCGAGTGGTATCCGCGGGAATGAAAAGCTTAGGAGCATTAACGGAAAATTCGCCGTCAACAACCGCAAAAGCTGCCGCGTCTTCCTTCATGTTGCCATTCTCCCCTGCCAAAGCAAAGTTGATGTATTCGAGGCTGAAAGACAATGAACGCGTTAGCTTTGGGCCATCTATTCCTTTCGGCTACATCCGTTCCAATTGCAACAAGCACCGATCAGGTGAGATTGGACAGATATAATAGCACATGATTTAAGGTAATGTCCACCCTCCAATTTGTTTTTTTTTCCTCTATCTCCTTCAAAAACAATCGAATTTGACCATTTAGCCAAAGTCCTTTTAAATAGAACCTTTGAATACAGTACTTTACCGTGCTGGTGCCAGGGCAAACCCCCACTCTTATGGAAGTTAATGACCTTTTAAAACCCAATAATTGTTTTGCCTTATGGGAGTCGTGGTCATAAACTGTGCGAACCCGGATCACTCATGAGCGTTTCATCGAATCGCTCCTGACTGATCCGGAACTTATCGCCTTCACTGAACCATTTTGAGAGGAGCCAGAGATATGTCTGATAAGCTTCAAATCAAGCCCGCATCGGGCAAGCTGGGGATCCTGACGCCCGGCATGGGAGCTGTCTCCACCACCTTCATCGCCGGTGTCCATGCCATCCGCGATGGATTGCGCCTGCCCATCGGCAGTTTCACCCAGATGGGCCACATCCGACTGGGTAAACGGACCGAGGACCGCCAACCCCTGGTTCGCAATTTCGTCCCCGTGGCCGGTCTCGAAGACCTGGTGTTCGGCGGGTGGGACATTTTCGAGGATTCCGTCTACGACGCGGCCGTCAATGCCGGCGTGCTGGAAAAAGAACTGCTGGACCATCTCAAACCCCAGCTGGAAAAGATCAAACCGATGAAGGCCGTCTTCGACCAGTATTACGTGAAAAAACTCGAAGGCACCCATGTCAAGACCGGCACCAAGATGGAACTGGCCGAAGCCCTCATGCAGGACATGGAAAACTTCAAGAAGGAAAACGGCTGCGACCGCCTGGTGATGGTGTGGTGCGGATCCACGGAAATCTACATGACCAAGACCGCAGTGCATGAAAACGTGGCGGCTTTCGAGAAGGGACTCCGTGAAGACAGCAAGGACATCCCCCCCAGCATGATCTACGCCTATGCGGCCATCAAGATGGGCGTCCCCTATGCCAACGGCGCCCCGAACCTGAGCGGCGACGTTCCGGCTCTCGAGGAACTCGCCAAGGAAATGGGCAGCGGTACCTGCGGCAAGGACTTCAAGACCGGTCAGACCCTGATGAAGACCATCCTGGCGCCTGGTTTCAAGGCCCGCCAGTTGGGCCTGGCGGGATGGTTCTCCACGAATATCCTGGGCAACCGGGATGGCGAGGTCCTGGACGATCCCGAATCCTTCAAGACCAAGGAAGAGTCGAAGCTCAGCGTGCTGGACAGCATCCTGCAGCCGGAACTCTATCCCGACCTGTACGGCAATCTCTACCACAAGGTGCGGATCAACTACTATCCGCCCCGGGGTGACAACAAGGAAGGCTGGGACAACATCGACATCTTCGGCTGGTGTGGACGCCCCATGC
Organism: Candidatus Krumholzibacteriia bacterium; assembly: GCA_030643455.1. Classification (GTDB taxonomy): domain Bacteria; phylum Krumholzibacteriota; class Krumholzibacteriia; order LZORAL124-64-63; family LZORAL124-64-63; genus JAGLCY01. The sequence goes on from DAOWLV010000229.1 coordinate 4,071, forward strand.
AGATCAAGGTCGATTTCCTTTGCCGCGACTCCATCCTGGCCGCGCCGCTGGTGCTGGATCTGGCCCTGTTGCTGGATCTGGGCAAGCGTGCGGGCCTGCCTGGCGGCATCCAGGAGTGGCTGTCCTTCTACTTCAAGAGCCCGGTGACCCCGGAGGGTTTGACTGCTGAGCATGACCTCTTCATCCAGCAGACCAAACTCAAGAACACCCTGCGCTGGATGATGGGTGAAGAGGTCATCACGCATCTGGGCCGGGAGTACTACGACGGTTGATGAACCGCGTCGTTGTGGTCAGTTGTTTTTACATCGCCGGCCCCGGACAGATCCGGGGCCGGCATTTTGGATCCCTGCCGGCCTGGGCTGTCGGGGATGAGGTCATCCATGGACTGGAAGCTGGAAGTTCTACCCGTCGGACCACTGCAGATGAACGCGGTCCTTTTGACGAGCAAAGGTCCCGGAGGAAATGAAGCGATCCTGATTGATCCGGGTGAGGAACCCGACCGTCTCCTGGCTGCGGTCGAAGCATCGGGTTGTAAACTGACAGCCCTGCTGGCCACCCATGGACACTTCGATCATGTCGGGGCGACTGCCGCTGTCCAGGACGTTCACGACCTGCCCCTTGTCTGCCATCCGGACGACTTGCCGCTGATCCAGGAAATGCCGGCCATCCAACGGGCCTATGGCTTTCCCACCACCGCCATACCCCGTTGCCTGCCTGAACTGTCCCATGGGACCACGTTGCCCTTTGCCGGTGGTACGATCCAGGTCCGGCATGTTCCAGGTCATTCCCCGGGACAGGTCATGTTCATCCTGCCGGAGCCTTCCAGCGGATCCGGACCCGGCTGCGCCATCGTCGGTGATTGTCTGTTCGCGGGATCGATCGGCCGCACCGATCTGCCGGGAGGGGATTTCGCTACCCTGGAAAAAAGTATCCGGGAGCACATCTATACGCTCCCGGATGACACCATCGTTGTTTCAGGTCATGGACCCGACACGACCGTGGGCCGTGAAAAAACGACCAACCCCTTCGTCAGGGGCTAGCCCTCTCTTTCCTTGGCCAGTTCGGCGGCTTCGCGGATCTCCACCTTCTTCTTTTCCAGTTTCTGGTGCTTCTTCAGGAATTCCTTCTTGATCCAATCCCGGTAGAGGGAGGCGCCCAGGCATCCGGAATCGTAGGCGTAGATGCTCTGGGAGTTGGCCGGAGCTTCCTCGATCTTGATGTTGTTCGTGATGATGGTCTTGAAGACATTGTCTGCACTGAAAATCTGCCCAAGCTCACGCCGCACCGGTTTCTGCAGGGGGGTCCGGCCATCCTTCTGGGTGATAAGCACTCCGAGCAGCCTGAGCCATACGTTCTGACGCTCCTGGATCTTCTCGATCAGGTTTTTCATCTGCCGCAGGGTCGGCACAGCCAAACCACTGCACTGGGTCGGGATGAGGGCGTAGTCAGCGGCCACCAGAGCGTTCTGGGTCAGGACACCCAGGTTCGGAGGCGTGTCGATGATGATCCAGCCGTATGAAGTGGCCAGGGAACCCACCACCTTGGACAGACGATCGTTGATCTGGGTCTTGGCCATGCTCTCGAGGGCAGGATTGGCCGGGAGAATATCGATATTCTCGTCGTAGATGGTCGAGGCCACCCCGTCCTGGGGAGTGATGGCCCTGCGCAGGACATCGAAGATGCTGCGGGCAGGA
>DAOWLV010000130.1 GCA_030643455.1 Candidatus Krumholzibacteriia bacterium
CATGGATTCAACTTTCGGTTTCAGGGAAAAGGGCCAAACCAGGGTGGTGCCGGGGTGGCCAGGTCTTTTCCTGGGAGCGGTACTTTTCGTCATGTTTGCGGGTGCCCTGCCAGCAGGCATCGTCCAGGCACAGGCACAGGCCCAGGTCCAGGCCGAGGAAGATCCCTGCCAAACAGGTCCCGATCTCTACCGGGCCGCCAGGTTCGACGAAGCCCGCACCGCCCTGCGCGCCTGCCTGGACCAGGGTAATGAGAGCGTGGAGATCCTTCTGCCGTTGGTGGTGATGGCCGTCCAGGAGGGAAGGTTCAGCGAGGGCACGAATTATGGTCGCCAGGCCGTGGAGGTCGCCCCGGATGATCCCGAGACCCGCTATTGGTACGGTCGGGCCCTGTTGCGAAGTAAACGGGTCTCGGAGGCCAGGGAGCAGTGGGAGATAGGCCTCCAGCTTTCGGTCAATCACCTGGGCATCCTCGAGGGCCTGGCCCGCATGGCCCTGGCGGATGATGAACCCACCAAGGCCTATCAGCTTCTCAGCCAGTTACAGAACAACGGCATGAACGATCCCTGGTTGAACCGGCTGATGGCCGATATCGCCGCCGAGAAGGGTTTGTGGCGGCAGTCCCTGGACCATCTGGAACAGGCGATGGCCCAGGAGGATCCCAGCCTGCAGGATTTCATGACTGCTTCGGAGCTGAGCATCCTGGCAGGGGACAGCATGGGCGCCGTGGAATTTTGCCGTCGCGCGGTGGTCCTGGAGCCGGGGCCCGTGTCGTACGGTGGGCTGGGGGAGGCCTATTTCGCCATCGAGGAAATCGATTCCGCTCTTGTCTATCTGCGTCTGGCCGTCGAACAGGCGCCCGATGAATCCCGGTACCGCTTCAACCTGGCCAATGCGCTGGAGGTGTCCGGGATGGTCGAGGAGGCCGACGTTCATTTCCGCGCGTTCCTGGCCATGGTTCCCGATGATCCGGTGGGGCACTTCAACTACGGGATCCACCTGGACAAACTCGGCCGCTCGGAGGAAGCCCTGGCGGAAGTTTCCCTGGCTGTCGAATTGAATCCCAACATGCTGACCGCCCAGGTGGTGATGGCCCAGATCCTGGAGGAGATGGGACGGTGGGACGAGGCCCTGGAGGTGGTGGTCGGCCTGAACGAAATCGATGAGGCGAACACCGCGGAACTGGATGCCTGGGAACAGAGAATCCGCCAGAAGCGGGATGCCTCCCTGAGCGCGATCAGCGCCGGAAAGATCCATCTTCTGCACATGGTCCTGGGAAACGAACAGATCCTGGAGATCGTCACCGCGGAACTTGCCGCCGGAACCGCTTTCACCACCCTGGTGGTGCAGTATTCAGCCGGACCAGCGGCAGCCAAGGGTGGGGATATCGGCTGGATCAATCCGACCGACATGGTGGAGGCCATGAAGGCGGTCATCATGGATCTGGCCGTCAACGAAACGAGCCCCCCGGTCGAAACCGGAGGGCTGTATCACATCTTCAAGAGGATTCCCTAGAATTGCGTACTTGACCGATGCTGTCTAAACAGGCATCAACGCAAAAGGGTGGCCACCTGCGATCGGCAGGTGCTCAGACGACCTTCTTGACGTTGCCGGTGCGGATGCAGCGGGTGCAGACGTAACCACGGCGCACCTTGCCGTCCATCTCGAACCTGATTTTCTGCAGGTTGGGCAGCCAGCGGTGACGGGTCAGGTTGTGGGCGTGGCTCACCCTGTTCCCGTACTGGGGCCCTTTGTTGCAGATAGAGCACTTCCTGCTCATGGGATTCCTCCTAGGAGTTGAATTCACAGGCCCGGCAATTTAACATCTGATCCACGGGTCAGCAAGAAAATATCTTCCAATTCGGTCCCGGGAAACCGGGTGGAGCCCATGAAACCTGATTTCAACCAGGATACTCCGGTCCAGTTCCTCAAGTCGGTCGGTCCGGCCAGGGCGCGTGCGCTATCCCGTCTGGGGATCGAAACCGTCGGCGACCTCCTGTGCCATTATCCCCGCCGTTATTTCGACCGAAGCAGTGCGGTGCCCATCCGGGGCCTCAAACCGGGTCAGGACGCGACGGTCCAGGGAGCGATCCTGACCGCGAGCGAGAGGCGGACCCGCCGCGGCGGCAGCGTGCTCACCGTGACGGTGGGCGACGACACCGGAGTCCTGTTCTGCGTCTGGTTCAACCAGAAGTTCCTGTTGAAGCAGTTCAAGTCCGGCAGGAAGGTGATGGTCAGCGGAGTCATCCAGATGCACGGGGGCCGGGCCCAGATGGCGCATCCGGATTTCGAGGTTTTCGAAACCGGCGGCCAGGATGACGAGACGGGCCCGGGATTGAACACCGGTCGGATGGTGCCCGTCTACGGATTGACCTCGGGGGTCGGCCAGTACTGGTTGCGCGGCCTGGTGCATCAGGGCCTGACCAAGATGCAGGATCTTCACATCGATCCCTTGCCTGATTATCTGCGCGCCGCCCATGGATTCCCCGACCGTCGTACGGCCCTCGAGAACATTCACTTCCCGCCGGAAAAGCAGGGCCTGGAAGCCGCCCGCGACAGGTTGGTCTACGAGGAACTTTTCACCATCCAGATCCTGATGGCGTTGCGCCGCAAGTCGCGCCGGGGGCAGTCAGGGGTGATGCTGAACAAACCGGGCGACCTGACCACCCGTCTCGTGGAGGACCTGCCATTCAGTTTGACCGGCGCCCAGCGCCGGGTGCTCAAGGAAATCCTGGCCGATATGCGTTCCGGGAAGTCGATGCACCGTCTGTTGCAGGGAGATGTGGGCTCAGGCAAGACCCTGGTGGCCCTCATCGCGGCCCTGTTTGTCATCGAGCAGGGGCACCAGGCTCTGATCATGGCGCCCACCGAGGTACTGGCCCGCCAGCACGGCAAGACCCTGTCCGGGCTCTGCGAACCCCTTGGAATCGGTGTGGAAACCCTGACCGGTTCGACCAGCGCCGCAGACCGGAGGGCCATCCTGTCCGGCGTGGCCGCCGGGGAGATCGATCTTCTGGTGGGGACCCACGCCGTAATTCAGGAGGATGTCAGGATTCCCCGCCTGGCCCTGGCCGTGGTGGATGAGCAGCATCGGTTCGGGGTCAGGCAGAGAGGGCAACCCGCCGCCTCCTGTGAAGCGGGTGAACCGGTTCACGTGCTGGTCATGAGCGCCACACCGATTCCGCGCAGTCTTTCCCTCACCTTGTACGGGGATCTCGATCTGTCCCTCATCGACGAATTGCCGACCGGGCGGCGACCCATCACCACCCGCATCGTCCGCGAAAAGGAAGAGGACGCCGTCTGGGATGCCTGCCGCCGTGAACTGAATTCCGGTAGGCAGGCGTACATCATCTACCCGGTGATCGAGGAAACCGAGGGCAGGACCTCAAGGCCGCCACCGTGGAATATGAAAGGCTGCGAGATGATGTTTTTCCCGGGCATCAGGTGGCCCTGCTCCACGGACGGATGAAGGGTAAAGAGAAGGACTCTGTCATGGGGGCCTTTTCCTCCGGCGATACCCAGGTTCTCGTGGCTACGACCGTTGTGGAGGTGGGTATCGATGTGCCCAACGCCACGGCGATGGTCATCCACAATCCCGAACGGTTCGGGCTGGCCCAGCTCCATCAGTTGCGGGGGAGGATCGGCCGCGGAAAACACCAGTCCTGCTGCTGGCTGCTGTGCGACCGGTATCTGGCCGAGGAATCATATGCCCGCATTCGTTTCTTCTCGGAAAACAGGGACGGGTTTGCCCTGGCTGAGGAAGATCTCCGGCTCCGGGGACCCGGTGACGCCTGGGGAGTCCGCCAGCATGGGGCTCCGGGATTCCGGCTGGCCAATCCCCTGCGGGATGTAAAATTGGTCCGCGCTTGCCGTGACGATGCCAGGGAACTCCTGGAGAGGGATCCTGATCTGAAAGGTCCGGAGGGTACAATCGTCCGCCGGGGCTTGGCCGAAACCTTCGGAAAATTCCTGCCAATGCAGGCCGGCTGAACATTGAAGGCGAATCTGTGAATCGATCGGGGACCACCATATTCACGCACTGTCGGGAAAATGGTCGAACAGGATTTCGTTGACGCCTTTTCAACCTTGTTCGCCATCAAGCACCCCGGTTTTCCAGCTGGGTACGACCGTCGCCAGCTTCCGGTGGGACACCTTTTCAAACGGATGGTCCGGGAGGGAAGGGACCCAGGGTATCCCGAACTTGAAAATCGGCCGCGCATCCTCGTCGAAAGGGATCCGGAAACGCTCGTTGAACGGTCACTGCCATTTTTTGATCACGGTGTACCACTGAGGCTGTCGGACATCGGTGATTGAGTCCCGAGTTTGACCGATTTAACCCTTGCAACAAGTCTCCGAAACGGGTATATTCCCCGTATCTCGATGTCCCCCCAAAGGGTGGACCGTTTGAGGTGGGCGCAAGTCCATCTCTTTTTGTACCGGGAGGATTGAGGTTGGCTGAGGGCAACCGTGCTGATTTGAAGCGGATGGCGGCCCGGATCATCGACCTTGTGGAATCCGATCTGGCCACCGATGGCATCGATCTGCTGGATATCCGGATATTCCGGGGCGGAGGCCGCATTCAGCTCCGCATCTACGTGGATCTTCTCGAGGGAAAGATTTCCCTCGCCCAGGTGGCTTCGGCATCCCGGACCGTCGGCATGCTTCTGGAAGAAGCCGACCCGTTTCCCGGCCAGTACGTCATCGAAGTCTCCTCACCTGGAATTCGCCGGCCCCTGCGCAAACTCGAACACTATCTGGCCGCCGTGGGACAAAAGGTGGACCTGAAAGTAGCCGGGCCGGGCGTTCGCCGAGTCCGGGGGGTGCTGCAGGAAGTGGACGGCGACCGGTTGGTGGTCCAGGTGGCGTCCGAAGAAGGCGAAGTGGCCGAGCAGGTCCAGGTCGAGTTGAAACGGATCGTCGAGGGCAACCTGGATCCCGATTTTGATGTGCAGGCGTTGATCAACGCCGATCGCCGTCGCCGCAAGGATGAAAAGCGCACGAAGCGGCAAGCGAATAAGAAAGTCCGGAAAATGCGGCCCAAAGGCCCAAGGAGCTGAATCCGCATGGATCACAATATTCTCAACGCCCTGAGTGAAATCACCAGGGAGAAAAGTATCGACAAGGCCGTGATCATCGAGTCTCTCGAAGCCGGCCTGCAATCGGCTGCCCGGAAGAAGCTGGGGGTCGAGGCCAACATCGACGCCCGTGTCGACCCCGACACCGGGACCATGGTGATCGAACAGGTCAAGACCGTGGTCGTGGAGATCGACGATCCCGACACCGACATTGCCCTGGAAGAGGCCCAGATCGAATTCGGCGACGAGGTGGAGATCGGCGACGAGGTCCGCTGGGAGTTGCCTCTGGCGGATTTCGGGCGCAATGCCATCCTGGTCGCGAAGCAGATCCTCGTCCAGAAGGTGCGCGAGGCCGAAAGGGCCCAGATATTCGAGGAGTACAAGGACCGGGTCAACGAGATCATCGTCGGCACGGTGCAGCAGGTGGATCGGGGCAACGTCCTGGTCAACCTGGGCCGCACCGAGGCCCTGATGCCTTATCGTGAGCAGATCCGCGGCGAGAAGCTGCACCAGGGCAAGACCGTGCGGGCCTTCATCACCGAGGTTCTGGACAGCGCCAAGGGTCCCCAGGTCATTCTCTCCCGCAGTCATCCCGGCTTCCTGAAGTCTCTGTTCTACCAGGAAGTGCCCGAGATACAGGAAGGGATCGTGGAGATCAAGGCCGTCGCCCGGGAACCGGGTACGCGGTCGAAGATCGCCGTGACCAGCAACGACGACCGGGTCGACCCGGTGGGATCGTGCGTCGGCATGAAAGGTAGCCGGGTGCAGGCTGTCACCCGCGAACTGGCGGGCGAGCGGGTGGACATCGTGCCCTGGAGCGCGGAAGCCAGTCTCCTGATTTCCCGGGCCCTGAGCCCGGCGATCGTCAGCAACATCATCCTGCACCGGGAACGGAACGAGGCCACGGTGGTCGTGGGCGAGGACCAGTTGAGCAAGGCCATCGGCAAAGAAGGCAAAAACGTTCGGCTGGCTGCGAAGCTCACTGAATGGAAGATCGACCTGGTCAGTTCCCGCGAGTACGCGGTTCGCCAGCGGATCACCGATGAAATGACCATGAAGCTGGCCGAGATGGAGGGGGTCGGCGATGAACTTCTGATCCTGCTGGAGGAGGTCGGAGTTGCCACCATCGAACAGCTGGCCGACGCCACGCTGGAGAAGCTTCAGGAAATTCCCAGCCTGGACGAGGAGTCCGCGGACAGCCTGCGGGCCACGGCCCAGGTCACGCGTAACGAGTTGCGCAAGATGATCGAGAAGACCATCACCGAGGAAATGGAGAAAGAGGCGGCCGAGGTGCGTCCGCTCTTCGATGAGGACGCCCTCCAGGACGAAGATGCCGGCGGCGAGGAAATCGAGGAAGCAGTCAAGGAAACCCCGGAACCGAAGGCGGACATCTTCAAGGATTTTCCCGCCGAGGGTGAAGCAGAGGATTCCCCTTCCGATTCTTCCGGGGCCGGCGGTGTCAAAGAGGACGGGAAAAAGGATGAGGACAAGAAAGTGGACCCGTTCGCCAACACCGAACTCGAGGATTGACCTGGTTCAATGACTGAGGAAACTACTCGAGATCAAGCTGATAAGCTTCTGGGATTGCTTGGTTTGGCGCGCCGGGCGGGCAGGCTGGGGATGGGGTTCAGTGCGGTGGGGAAAATGGTCGCCAAGGGAGAGAATCCATTGGTGATCACAGCCTCGGACCTGGGTGACAGCCTGAAGGGCAAAGTGTCCCGTTGGCAGCCGGTGCGAGGTGTAGTGGCCGGAGTTCTCACAGGTGAGGACCTGGCCCGGGCCCTGGGCCGCGACAAGCTCGCGGTGGTCGGGGTGAGCGATTCCGGATTCGTCAAGGGGATCCGGAAATTGGGATTCTAGAAAGGATCTGATTGCAGTGCCGTCATGCGGACGGCCCCAGTAGCAGATCCCATTTGATGTCGGTGGAGGTTACCGATCTTGGTGAGGAAGCTGAGAGTTTACGAACTCGGTCGGCACTACGGTGTCGACAGCAAGCAAATCATGACTCTTCTGCAGAAGATGAAGGTGCAGGTCAAGAGTCATATGAGCGTGGTCGAGGACAACGAGGTCGACCGCGTCCATTCCGTATTCCAGCGGAAACGCCAGCTGGCACGGGAGAACTATGCCAAGGCCCACAACCTGAATCCCGAACAGCTGAAGAACGTGGCCGCCCTCAAGCCGCTTGGGAAACCCGTGGCACCCGAGGAGCCTGAAGCCAAGAAGAAGAAAAAGGCCAAGAAAAAGGCCTCCAAAAAGAAGAAGGCCCCCGCCAAGCCCAAGGTCGTGGTCATCAAGAAGGCCGGGCAGATGACCAAGGTGGCCAAGAAGGCCCAGGAGGCCAGGGAGGCCGCAGATAAGGTCAAGGCCGAGGAGAAGGCTCGCGCATCCGAGGAAAAGGAACGCCGGGAGGCCGAACTTGCCTCCAAGCGCGAGGAACACGCCAAGGCCCGGATCGTCAAGAGCACGGCCGCCAAGCTGGTCAAGAAGGCTGATGTCGAGGCCCGGGAAGCCGAGGAGGCCAAGGCGGTCGAGGATGCCGAGGAGACCACTGCCGTGGAGGCCGAGGCGGTTGCCGAGGTTCTTGCAGACACCGATGCACCGGAGATCGCAGCAGCGGATGAACAAGATGTTGCCGTGGAAGAGGAAGTCGCTGAGCCCACGGCCGAGGAGCCCGCTCCCGAAGAAGAGCCCGTCGTCGAGGATCCCCTGGACAAGGTGGGAACCAAGAAGAAGGACGGGTACAAGGTGGGCGACATCATCAAACCCGCTCCCAAGGTGAAAAAGGCTCGTCCGGCACAGAAGGATAAATCCACCACCCAGGTCAGCAGTTCATCAGTGCGTGATTCCATCAA
>DAOWLV010000068.1 GCA_030643455.1 Candidatus Krumholzibacteriia bacterium
GGGCCTCGCGCACCATCAGGCCGCTGGTCTCGCGCACCACGTTGGGCTTTTCGACGATGGTCACCGTCTTGTAGCCGAACTTCTTGGCGTACTCGAAGCCGGCGCGCACGATATCCTGGCAACCCTTGCGCGTGAAGATCCGCGTGGAGATGGCGATGTCCTCGTTGGCCGTGCCTTCGAGTTTGCCCATCTGCGAGGGATGGGTTTCGGTCAGCTTGTCACGCACGTCCTGGGGCAGCGGATGGTACTCCACCCCCATGTACAGACCCTCGGTGTTCTGGCGGAACACGACTAGGTCCAGGCCGTCCTTGAAGTTCAACGGGTTGCCAGTGTAGCCCTTGCATGGGCGCAGGTTGGTGCTCAGGTTGAACTCCTGGCGCAATCGGACGATGGGGCTGCGGTACACCTTGCCGGTGCCCTTCAGTTCGGGAACCAGGGCCTCTTCGGCCTCTTCCTTGGGCAGGCTGGTGATGGCGCCGAACAGGGCGGCGTCCACTCCGTTCAGCATTTCGATGGTGCGGTCGGGCAGGGGGTTGGCTTCGGTTTTCCACAACTCCCAGCCGATGTCGCCGTGAACGTATTCCGCGTCGAAACCCAACTTGTCCAGCACGATCCGGGTGGCGTCCATCACGTCGACTCCCACCCCGTCGCCGGGCATCCATCCGATCCTGTACTTGGCCATTATCAGACTCCTTGAACAGATCAATGTTTCGAGACCCACAGGGGCCCCAGGATTTGCATCAAAGATATCTACAGGATGCCTGAAAACCAGATTTTTAGAACGACCCCGCCCCGATTTCGATGGCGTAGCCGATCTGCTCCCAGTTGAAGAAGCCCTTGCTCTTGACACCGAACCGAACTCCCCAGAAATCCGTGCCGAGGGACTTGAGGAATCCCAGGGGCGTTTTGCCCAGATTGAAGCGCAGCTTGATGCCGGTTTCGGTCATCTGGTCGGTGTGGGTGGTACCCTCGTCATCCTGGTCCCACTCCCAGCCCATGGCGAAATAACCGTCGAGCCAGCGGGAGGCGCTGGTGGTGTAGAGCAGATTCCAGGAGATGTCCCGCAGCTTCTCGTCCTTTAAGTAGACCCGGTTCACGAACCAGCCGCCGCCGACGGGATCGGACACGTTCTTGATGATCAGCAGGGGAAAAATGACGGAGATACCGAAGGTCTTGTCGCGGCTGCCGTGGTTCAGGCCATCGAACCGGGCGGACACCGAAATCGAATTGATGAAACTGTCGTCGTCCAACCAGCGGGTGAAGCTGGTCATGTCGGTGTCCGGTACGATCTGGGGCCAGTCCTCGTCGCCCTTGTCTGCGATGAACGGCACCAGATGGGGATCGTCCGCGGCGTCGGCCGACCGGGGGAAGGGCCTCAGTTCGTAGATGGCGTTGTCCGGGGCGTAGACACCGTCCTCGGAGAATTTTTCCCGCAGGGAACTCACCACCGGCAGGGGTGGAAACACCCGGTGCTCGGGAAGCCGCCTCTTGGCCATCCAAGCCTGGAAACCGCCCGAATAAAGTCCGCCCGAGCGCATGATGTCCCGCACTCCCCAGGCGTCGTTGACGCGCATGTTCACGTCGTAGGTAGGCGTGTAGACGCCGTCCTGGTTCTTGTCGGTACAGCTGGCGTGTTTGCCTTCCTCGACCAGGATGGTTATGGGAAACTTGGTGTACTTGTCCGTAATCAGGTTGTTGTCGTACCACAGCACGCCGTGGGCCTTGGCGATGGTGCGTTGGATCCGAAGCGAATAGTGCGTTTCCCCACATTCGTCGCAACGCTGGACGAAGGTCTTCATGTAGACGGCTTCGACATCATGCGTGTGGGCGCCAAATCCTTCCTCGTAGGGATAGTAGAAGAAGAAGTCGAGATCGACGCCCGCGATCTGGCGGAAGTCGACCAGCGTGTCCAGGCGGTTGGCGTCTTCGGCGATGACGATGTCGTCATCCTGGTCGGCGCGCACCAGGAGCGTACGGATCCGGTAATAGACCACCGGGGTTTCGGCCTTGCCCTGGAAGGGGAAAGCCATGGGCATCATGATGTCCTTGCCCTCGGTGTCCCCGATCAACGGTTCATCGGGCGAGAACCACAGGATGGGCGCGCACAGGGCTGCATATTGCCGGTAGGTGAGCTGGGGGTTGTCCCCTGCAGCGATGATGCCGACGCCATCGGCGAACTTGCATTTCGGGCCGGTTTCCAGGGCTTCGGCCGGTTCGCTGGCGGCGGCGGAGCCTGCAATGACCAGCAGAAGGACAAACAGGATTCCCGGCGTGAAAACGCTTTTAGACATGATCCATCTCCCGGTTAGCATGCGGTAGGATTGGAGTGATCGGGATCATGACAAAGAAGACCGAAGGGGTCAACCTTCGTGAGGGGAACTCCGCTCGATGCAGCATCCGCCTGGAAGCCCTTTGATCCTTGCTTGATCGGGACCCTGACGTTAAGTATTGAGGGCTCAAAATGCCGATCAATTCCTCATTCTGGCCACGGCGGGCGTCAAAGGCCGGATCAAGCAACTGAAACAGGACGGCGACCCGTTGGCGGAAAACTACGACAGCGCCTATGAAAATGATGAAGCCCTGTTCGGCTCGAACGAGTCGCATCTGTTGCAGAAGTACGCCGATTTCCTTCCCGACGACGCGAGTGTGCTGGACCTGGGTGTGGGGCAGGGCCGCAACGTGCTGTCACTGGCTCGCCGGGGCTGCCAGGTGACGGGCATCGACACCTCCCAGGTAGCCGTGGACACGGTGAACCGCCTCGCCAGCGAAGAAAACCTTCCCCTGGAAGCCCATCTGCAGGATTTCAGGGATTACGAACCGGACCGCGCCTACGACGTGGCGCTCTGTTTCGGACTGATGCAGATGCTCGATTTGCAGGGCTGCGCCTCGCTGGTCGACCGCCTCCATCACTGGATCCGGCCGGGAGGAGCCTTGTTCCTGACGGCCTGGCACCTGGAGGATCCTTCCTTCGACACCCTTTGCGGCCAGTGGGAACGGCGGAGCGGCCGCTCCTTCCGTTCCCCGGACGGTAAGATGAACCGTCTTTTCCTGGAAAAAGGGGAAATCCTCAAACTCTTTTTTCGGTGGGAAGTCGTTCACCACTGGGAAGGCCAGGGCAAGCCACACAAGCATGGGACCGGCAAACTTGAAAGCCACGGCGAGGTCGAGGCCGTGCTCATCCGACCGAAAAAGTGATTCTCCTGCCGATCGCCGACAACTTTCCCCAGCGCCTGATAATTAAATAACACATGGGTTGGTGTCCTGCCGGGAGTGTGGTATAATGAAGTTGCCCATACATTGGGTACTGGATACAATGCGTATCTGGACGAGAACATTTTTCCGGCGGTCCCGTAGTCTGTAGCACCCCGGCTTTTATCCTATTGGCCGCAAACTGCAGCAGGCTGGCGGGATGCCATCACCGGTTCCGTACCCCACGCGGATTCGGACGGCACGGCTGTATGCCGCAAACAAGGAAGGTGCCGCAATGACGGCAAATATCTACTCCGTGGACTACTACTACACCACGGTCGAGGACCAACCCGGTCAGGGTTGCCGGTTCCTCGAAATGCTGGCCTCGGAAGACGTCAATCTGGTCGCGTTCAACGCGTTCCCGGTGGGCAGGGATCGAACCCAGCTGGTAATCTACCCCTTGAATGCCACCTGGCTGGGCGACCTGGCGCGCCATGAAGGCCTTCGACTGGTGGGTCCCCACCACGCTTTCATCGTCCACGGCGACGATGAGCTGGGTGCCCTGGTGACCATCCACGAGAAGCTCTGCGACGCGAAAATCAACGTTTCCAGCGCCAACGGGATGACCGATGGCCGCGGGGGTTATCGCTATATCATGCACGTGCATCCCGATGACCACGATCGGGCCCAGGAAATCCTGGACGTCGACCAGAACATGAAATCCATGGCCGATTACCACCTGGAACTGCACCGGAGGTTCGAACAAAAGGGCTGAGACCAGCGATATCATCTCCACCCACCTGCCCTTTCCGGTGCGGTCAGCCGTTGCGCCATCCTGTCGAAGAATCGTTTTCCTGAGCTCAAATACCCTTGAATATTTCGGGATTCTGACTGTCAATACATCTGCGTTCGGGTCGGCGGATCTTTTGGCGTCAAATCACGGGACCATCATGACCTCGCGACAGCATCGATTCCTGATTGCGCTGATCATCCTGGCCTTTTTCGCCGGGACCCTCATGTTGAGCCGCCACCGGCCCATCGACGGGGACGAGGGTTATTACGCCACCGCCGCCCGGTTGGTCAGCGAGGGTCACACACCCTATCTCGATTTTTTCTATCCCCAGATGCCGCTGCTACCCTACCTCTACGCTCCGATCTACAAGATGGCGGGATCCTCTCTGGCGAACATGCGCCTGTTTTCGGTGGCGGTCGGTGTTCTCTCGCTTTTCCTGTGGGGGCTGATTCTCCAGCGGCGCTGGCCCTGGCGTCCCGCCATCGTCTTGGGGGGCCTGGTGCTGGTGGCGGTGAACCCCTACTTCCTGTCCTGGAACGTGACGGTCAAGACCTACGCCCTGACCAATCTGGCTGTTTTCGCCACTCTGTGGGCGCTTGATCGAGGCCTGCAGTCACGCCGTTGGTCCTGGTTTCTGCTGGCCGGCGTGACCGCGGGTCTGGGAGTGGGGGTGCGTCTGCTTTATCTGCCCTGGGCCGGGATGCTGGCGCTGACGCTGGCCTGGTTCGGGTTGCGGGGCACCGGGAAAAAGCTTCGCCCGGACAAGATGGTTGCCTACCTCGGCGGGATGCTGGTCGGACTGGCGCCCTCGGCGTTGTTTTTCGCCCTGGATCCTGATCGCTTTTTCTTCAACAATCTTCGCTACCACCAGCTCAGGTTCAGCTCCCTGGAACAGCCCGCTGCCGCCGGGGGGTTCCAGGTGCTGGTAGCCTTGCAGGTCCTGGCCGAGACCCTGTTCTTGAATCCCTTCATGTTTTTCCAGCTGGTCCTGGTGGGCCTTGGCATCGACTGGACCAGACGCAACCCCGACAATCCCCTGCGTCCGCTGATGATTCTTTCCGGGATGGGCGCGGTTGCCCACACGGTGGCCTGTCTGTTTCCCGACCCGGTTTATGAACAGTACTTCACGAACCCGTTGACGCCGTTGCTGGCCCCGCTGGTAGTGGCCGGCCTTGGGCGGTTGACCGAGCTGGTGAAACGGCCGGCGACCGTCGTGACGGTGGTGCTTGGCCTGGCGGCGGTGCTGTCGGTGGTGGATCTCCAGGTTCGCAAGACGGGAATGGACTGGAAGGAGGTGTGGTCGTTCGAACATCTGGCCAAGGTGAGTGCGGCCATCGAGGCCCACACCGAACAGCAGGACATGGTGATGGCCTTCTGGCCCGGGTATGTGTTCGAGACGGGGCGGCAATATCTGCCCGGCCTGGAGAATCATTTCGCCCTGGGAGTGTCGGAAAAGCTCACCCTCGATCAGAAGGTCCACTACCACGTGGCCGGCAAGGAACTGGTCCTCAAGGCGTTCGACTACCAGTACGCAGATGTCGTGGTCCTCGGCGCCTGGATGTACGAGCTCAACACGACCATCGACCAGCGTCACCTGCCGATCATTCTCGAGGAGCTGGAAGCGAAGTACCAGATCGAGGAATTCTATGGGGAGACCAAGATCCTGACCCGCAAATCCGTTCCCGACGGTGACCAGTAATCCACTGGCGGGATGGGGCCCTTCTTGCCGGTGATGGCCACCTCTGCTAAGTTTTCAGGACTTTCAGGCATGTAGTCCGGAAAAATTCCACCAAGGAAACAACATGGCGTCGACCATCCCCACCGGGGACCTCCAGTCCTTTGTCCGCTTCCTCGAGGAAAAGGGCGAACTGATCAGGATCACTGACCCGGTGGATCCCCACCTGGAAGTCACCGAGATCGCCGACCGGTTCGTCAAGGCCGGGGAAAATCCCGCCCTGCTGTTCGAAAATCCGGTGCCGGGCAAGTTGAGCGCCGCTGCCGGCCGCACGGAAACCGCCCTGACCGCCGATGGCAAACCCGTGCCCCTGCTGATCAATCTCTACGCCAGCAAACAACGCATGGCCTGGGCCCTCGGTTGTGAAAGCATCGAAGAGGCGGTCGCCAAGATCGAAGAGCCCCTGAAGATGGGACCGCCGACCGGACTGTGGGACAAGGTGCGCATGCTGGGCAAGCTGAAGGGCTGGGGCGAAGCCATGCCAAAAAGCGTGGGCCAGGGCGTCTGCCAGGAGATCGTGATCCAGGGCGAGGATCTTCAGGGGCGCGGCCTGCTGGATGTGATGCCCGTACTGACCACCTGGCCCGGTGACGGCGGGCCCTACATCACAATGCCCCTTGTGATCACGCGTAATCCGGCCAACGGTCGACGCAACATCGGTATGTACCGCATGCAGGTATTCGATGGTCTCACGACGGGTATGCACTGGCAGATCCACAAGACCGGCGCCGCCCATCATGCCGAATATGAAAAACGGGGCGAACGGATGCCGGTCTGCGTGGCGATAGGCGGGCCACCCGTTTTGACCTACGCCGCCACGGCACCGTTGCCGCCGGATATCGATGAAGCCCTGTTTGCGGGATTCTTGACCGGGAAACCGGTCGCCATGACCAAAGCCGTGACCTGCGACCTGGAGGTACCCGCAGAAGCCGATTTCGTCATCGAAGGATATGTCGATCCGGGCGAGCGGCGCATGGAGGGCGACTTTGGCGATCACACCGGTTTCTACAGCCTGGCCGAGGAGTTTGCCGTCTTCCACGTGACGGCCATCACCAGCCGCCGCGACCCGATCTACCTGACCACGATTGTCGGGGTGCCGCCCATGGAAGACGGCTGGCTGGGCATGGCCACCGAACGCCTGTTCCTGCCCTTGTTGAGGGTGCCCCTGCCCGAGGTGGTCGACTACCACCTGCCGGTGGCGGCCTGTTTCCACAACCTGGTCATCATCAGCATCAAGAAGAGTTATCCCGGCCACGCTCGGAAGGTCTGCCAGGCCCTTTGGGGCACCGGGCAGATCATGTTCACCAAAGTAGTAATCGTGGTCGACGAGGACGTGAACGTGCACGACATGACCGAGGTTCTGTGGCGGGTTAGCAACGCGGTCGATCCGGCACGCGACACGTTCTTTTCCGAGGGCCCGGTGGACCAGCTCGACCACACCACCAATCTGCCCTGCTACGGCGGCAAGATGGGCGTCGACGCCACCAGGAAGCTGCACGGCGAACAGGGTTACGAGCGGGTGTGGCCGCCCGTGGTGGAGATGGACCCTGCGGTGAAGGACGAAGTCGGACGCAAGTGGGCTGATCTTCTGAAGGGTCTGGGCGACGCGTGACCGATTTCCAGGACATCCACGGCCGCAAGGCCGGTACCTGGGCGGTAAATGACGAACAGGCCCACGGCCGCGAAGTCCGGTCGATGTTCGCGCGCATCAGCGGCGTGTACGATTTCATGAACCACTTCCTGAGCCTGAACCGGGACAAGGCCTGGCGGAAAAACGTGGCGGCGCGGCTGGATTCCGATGTCTGGGAAATATTGGATTTGTGCGCCGGTACGGGCGACCTGGCGTTGACGTGTCGTGGCGCGGGTAAAGGACGCGCCTGGATCGCGGCGGATTTCTGTCCGGAGATGCTCGAAGGTACGCGGGGCAAGGAGGGAGCGGGTGCGCTGTTTCTTTCGGCCGCCGACGCCATGCAGCTGCCCTTCGGCGACCGGTGTGTCGACGCGGTGACGGTGGGTTTCGGAGTGCGCAACTTCGCCGACGTCCGGCGGGGCCTGGCCGAGATCGCGCGCGTGCTGCGTCCCGGCGGCCAGTTCATGGTCCTGGAGTTCTACCGCGACGATCGCGCCGCTTCCGGGGAAGCGCGCGGCGTGCCCGGACTGATCCGTTTCGGCTTGAACACGGTCATCCCGCTGATCGGCAAGATCGTCGGACGAGACAGCGCCGCCTACAGCTACCTGCCCAGCAGCATGGGCGAGTTCCTGACGCCCTCGGAATTCGCGGACCTGCTGCGGGAATTTGGATTCGCCGAGGTTATCATCGAACGCCAGACCTTTGGCATCGCGCACATCGTGGGAGGGAGGCTGCAGGAATGAGTCATGACACAAAAGAATCCGCCATCGGCGTGGCCTGGACCGGGGCCAGCGGTCTGGCCTACGGAGTGCGCCTGGTCGATATCCTGCTGAACGCCGGCCGCGACGTGAACCTGGTGGTCAGTTCGGCGGTCAGTCAGACAGCACCAGTGGAACTTGATCTCACTGTCGAAGGCATCGTCGAACGTCTGGGTTCCATGGGGCCCGGCGAGTTGCGGGTCTACGGCCGGACGGAATTCACTTCGCCCATGGCCAGCGGCTCGGCCCAGGGGGGCTCCCTGGTGATCATCCCGTGCTCCATGGGCACCGTCGGCCGCATCGCCGCCGGCACCAGTGAAACGTTGTTGCTTCGTGCCGCGGATGTGTGTCTGAAGGAACGCCGCCAGTTGATCATCGTGCCGCGAGAGACGCCCCTGGCCACCCATCATCTGGAAAATTTGACCAAGTTGAGCTCGATGGGCGTGTTGGTCATGCCCGCCTCGCCTGGTTTTTATCACCGGCCCACTTCTCCCGGCGACCTCGTGGATTTCATGGTGCAGCGGGTGTGCGATCATCTTGGGGTCGATGTGGATCTGGCTCCGCGGTGGGGCGAAGAATGACCCTGGTCGCCCGCTACCTCGCCCTCATCAAGTTCGAGCACACGATCTTCGCCCTGCCGTTCGCGTTGATCTCCCTGCTGGTCGCTTCCGGGGGCCGACCCGCGTGGCACGTGCTGTTCTGGGTGCTGGTGGCGATGGTCGGCGCCCGCAGCGCCGCGATGTCCTTCAACCGGGTGGCCGACTGGAAAATCGACGCCGCCAATCCCCGCACCGCCGACCGCCACATTCCCGCCGGCGCGATTTCGGTGGCCGGAGCCTGGATGTTCGTGGTCCTGTCCGCCGCGCTGTTCGTGCTGGCCGCCTGGATGTTGAACCCTCTGTGCTTCCGCTTGAGCCCCGTGGCCCTGTCCGTGGTGCTGGGTTACTCCTACATGAAACGATTTTCGCCGCTGGCCCACCTGGTTCTGGGCTTGGGCCTGGCCATCGCGCCGGTGGGCGCCTGGCTGGCGGTGACCGGCGAGTTCGCGGCCTTCCCCCTGTGGCTGGCCGCTTCGGTGATGTTCTGGGTGGCCGGCTTCGACACCATCTACGGCTGCCAGGACGTCGACTTCGACCGCAAGACCGGCCTGCACTCCATGGCCTCACGGCTGGGCGTCGATCGCGCGCTCATGGTGTCGCGCGTGTTCCACGTATTGTCGATCGTTTTCATGGCGGGGGCTGTTCGGTGGGGTCCCGGGCTGGGTCTGGTTTCCCTCGGCGGGGTCGTGGTCATGACAGGGTTGCTGGCCTGGGAGCAGGCGATTGTTCACGGGGGGGATATGCGGCGTATCGACAAGGCGTTTTTTAAGATCAATTCCTGGATCGGGATGGTGCTTCTTGCAGTGGTTGTTGTGGATATTTACCTGATTTGAAGGATGTCGGAAGTCCCCCCGGGGGGACTTTTCCGCTAGGATAATTGTGATAGGTTGCGGGGGGTGGAACGTATGGTAATGTCGGCTTTATCCTCAACCTGCGCCTGGTGCGCTTGCAGGTAAGTCAGTGTTAGGCCGAGAGGGGGGCTTATGCCAAATGGTGGATCTGACTGCTGTGGCACATGTTGGTACAACGCAAAAAACAAAGGCGAGGCGGGTTATGATCACACCAATGACATAGATCCGGATTTCTGTACTATTCGAAAGTTGGAAATCAGCCATGCCTTCTATACATACTGTTGTAATCACCCCCATCGCAGACCAGAACGCGACCCGATCCCCATTGGGCCGGTTTTCACAGGGGACAGCTCAGGTAATCGGGAGGTTTTGACCTCGTCGCCCGACACAGAAGAAGTTCGTCAACATTTACTTGAGTTGTCGGCCGCGATGAAAGAGAAACCGGAATCGGAATATCCTTTAGGTTACTACGCTGACGAGATCGTAGTTTGGCAACTGGGTGAGTTCAGGGAGGTGCGAGCGGCGGACAATTTAAAGGTTATCGCTGGGTATAATTGCGATTCCAGCGAAGATGGGCAATTCGGTAGAACTAGGGAGAACTTGGTGGAATTAGCCAAAAAAGCCTTGGTTAAAATCCATGGGGGGCCGGCCTAACACTTATGAGGACTCCCCTTGTCAACCGGGTATTCCTATCCATTTCCGGCACTTCGTAACCGA
>DAOWLV010000382.1 GCA_030643455.1 Candidatus Krumholzibacteriia bacterium
GACAAGAAGGACAAGAAGGACAAGAAGAAAGACTGATTTTCGCTTTTCCAGGGTCCTGATCCCTGTGCTTCACGCAGCCGGCCCGGTTTCCTGGCCGGCTGTTTCTTTGGGAGGCCGCTCTATTGTCCGGAATATCCGAACCGGAAGAGGCACCGCAGGTGTTGCCCTTGACCGATACGGCCTTGCGATTGATTGTCGGTCTGGGCAATCCCGGTGACGAATACCGGCACAACCGGCACAATCTGGGTTTCCGGGTGGTCGAAGAGCTTGCCCGGCGCCAAGGATTGGTCTTCAAGCCCCGGGGATCCTCCTATCTGGCCGCCGTGGATAATGTCCGGCCGGCCCGCATCGTTCTGCTCAAACCCCGGACATTCATGAATCGCAGCGGCCAGGCGGTCGAAGCCTGGTCCCGTGACGCCGGGGTGGCCGTGACGGGGGTGCCACAGCTGGCAGGGGCGGTGCGGCCGCTGGTGGTCTGTGATGATCTGAATCTGCCTCTGGGATCCGTGCGTCTGAGGCCCCGCGGTTCCAGCGGCGGTCAGAACGGCCTGGCTTCGGTGATCGATCATCTCGCCGGAGAAGAGTTCCCCCGCCTGCGGCTGGGCATCGCTCCGCTGGACCGGGATATCGACCCTGCGGTCTGGCCGGACCACGTTCTTGCCGATTTCGACCAAGAGGAGAGGTCGGCGGCCGACGATATGGTGGCACACGCCACCGCGGCACTGGAATTCTGGCTCGTCCATGGTCTGGAACCCGCCATTTCCCGCTTCAACCGCCGTGTGAGGCCCGACCCTGAGCAAGCGGGGTGACGTTTCTTTCTTGCGGGATGTCCAGGTGGTGGATATATTGCCACCTTGCCGCCAAGAGCGGACGTGGCCCACCATGTATTGCGTGGGCCCACGACATTTGAATACCAGCTGTAAGGCTGAGTACTCACATCCCTACCCTGGCTGACACGGGGGCGGTCACACGCTGGCCCACCTTCGTGAATAAAGACCCGGGTCGACCTGTCCGAAGGGAGGTGTAATCAGTGAAGAAGTACGAACTTATTTTCATCCTCAAGGCCGATGGGTCCGAGGCGGACATGGAGTCTCGTGTCGAGCGCGTCCGGGAAATCGTCGGTTCGCACGACGGCGAAATCACCCAGGAAAACCACTGGGGGGTGAGGCGTCTTGCCTACGAAATCGAATACGAGACCCGCGGCAACTACATGTTCCTCAAGTTCAAGAGCGGGGGATCGGCGGTGGCCGACCTCGACAGGTTCCTTCGTCTGGACGACCAGGTGCTCAGGCATCTGATCGTGGTGGACGAGGAATGGGACGAACGGAACCGTGTGGCCATTGCCAAACGGCGCCAGAACCAGAAGCAAGATGCCGCCGGGGTTTCCGAGTAGGAATCCGGCCCGGACATTAAATAAAGGAGAATCCGGTGGCCCGTAAAAACCTTCGGATCAAAAAGAAGAAGAAAAAGAGAAGGCATGGCAAGCAGAAGGTCTGCTTCTTCAGCAAGACCGGCATGGTTGCCATCGATTACAAGGACGATGAATTCCTGCGCCGTTTCGTGACCGAGCGGGGAAAAATCGCCCCTCGTCGCAACACGGGGACCATACCCAAGTTCCAGCGTCCCCTGGCTGTCGCGATCAAGCGCGCCCGGCACCTGGCCCTGTTGCCCTTCGTGAAGGAATACTACCGGTAGCTTCGGCTGCGGTAGTGCGGTACCGGTATGCCGAGATCCTGGCCCGGGTATTTGCCGTCCATGTTGGCGGCGTCGGTGACCCTGATTCTCACCGCGGTCTACGCCGCGGCTTTGGGGGGTTCCGAACCGGCCGATTCCCTGCAGGTGATGGTCCTGTTGCTGCTGATCCCGGTTCCGGTGGGGATCGCGGTGATCTGGGGAAGTGCGATCCTGGCCAGCCGGCCCTACCTGGTGGCGATTGCCGGAGCGATGGTGTGGTTTGGCTTGAGCTACTTCCTGCTGCCGCGCGAGGTGGTATGGCAACTGGCGGGCAACGTGGCCGCGGGATTGGCCGCCGGACTGGCCCTGGGTCTGCGTTGGCGGTTGGATGCGGCCCTGGCGGCCGTTGCGGTGGCCCTGCTGCCGATGATTCTCTGGGCCGTGATCCAGGTTCCGATCCAGGAGCAGCTCCAGATGATCAGCCAGGAAATGCTGGGCGTGCTGGAGGACAACCTTCCCGAGGGCGCCTCCCGGGAGCAGCGGATCCTGGCCCTGGAGGAAGAAACGCGCAACCTGGACAGGATGTCCGTCTTGGCGGCGAGGATCTATCCCTTCGTGATCGGGATGGGTCTGTTGGGTCAGGGAGGAATCGTCCTGGTGCTGGTCCTGTTCTCGGTCAGGCGCCTGAATATCGCTGTCGAGGGCTGGGTCCTGCCTCCGTTTTCACGCTGGAGGTTGCCTTTCTACCTGGTCTGGTTGCTGGTAGCGGGTGTTGGCCTGATGTTGACGCGCGCTCCGTATCTGGCCACTGCGGGGTTGAATCTGGCGTTGCTGGTGGCCTGCGTTTTGAGCGTGCAGGGTATCGCGGTTCAGTTCCACGTGACGAACCGGATACTATCGAAAATGGGAAGACTGCTCTACTGGGTGGTGATGGGGACTTTTTTCGCGCCCCTGATCCTCATCTCGGGGGCAGTGCTCGGCCTGGTCGACCAGTGGGCGGAT
The DNA here is from genome assembly GCA_030643455.1 of Candidatus Krumholzibacteriia bacterium. GTDB lineage: Bacteria > Krumholzibacteriota > Krumholzibacteriia > LZORAL124-64-63 > LZORAL124-64-63 > JAGLCY01. The sequence goes on from DAOWLV010000382.1 coordinate 2,677, forward strand.
TTACGGCGCCTTCAGGCCGGACCCGGTGATGGAGATGGGAACGTCGGGGAACCCGGCGACATTGAATAGATTGGTGGAATTAGGGTGATTCCCTTCCGCCGCTGGTGGGTAATGAAAAAGGTGGTTTGAGATGGAAGTGATCCTGATGGAGAGCGTGGAAAACCTCGGTGAGATGGGTGAGACCGTCTCCGTGGCCCGGGGCTTTGCCCGCAATTACCTGATTCCCCAAGGTCTGGCCGTTCTGGCTACCGAGGGGCACCGCAAGCTGGTCGCCGAGCACATGAAGCTCGAGGCCAAGCGTGACGACCTGCGCAAGGCCAGCGCCGAGGAACTGGCGGCCAAGCTGGGCGAACTCTCCTGCACCATCACCGTGCAGGCCGGTGAGGACGACAAGCTCTTCGGTTCGGTCGGTCCCCGCGATATCGCCGACGCCCTCAAGTCCGACAACGGCGATTTCGACCACAAGCAAATCGTGCTGGATGAGGCCATCAAGCAGCTGGGTGTCTACTCCATACCCGTGAAGCTTCATTCCGAGGTGGAAGTGACCGCCAAGGTCTGGGTCGTCAAGGCCACCTAGGCCGGCGGCGCTCATGGGTTCCGCGCGGAAAAATTCTCCCCGTTCGGACCAACGGGGAATCTGCGTCATCATGGCGGGAGGGCGAGGAACGCGTTTCTGGCCCTTGAGCCGTACCGACCGTCCCAAGCAGCTTCTGGCCCTGGCTTCGGGCAAGAGTCTTCTGAGGGATACCTTCGAACGGGTTGAGCCCCTGGTGGGGACCGATCGTATCCTGGTGGTCACC
>DAOWLV010000174.1 GCA_030643455.1 Candidatus Krumholzibacteriia bacterium
AACGCCTCGTTCAACTCCGCTACCAGCTGAGGATCGCGGCCCTCCATGTAGTAGCGAAGCACCGCGTCCGTGCCCGAGGCTCGCAACTCGAACCAGAGGCTGTCGAATTCAATGTAGGTGCCGTCGCCGGCGTGGAACACCCGACTTATGGTCGGCAGAACGGAGTCTTCAGGCATCCGGTCGATGAGCAAAGCCGCGGCTTCGGCGGGGTCCTTGCCTTCCAGGGTGGCGAAAAAAGCCACCGTGGCTTCCTTGCGGGCGTTGCCGGCAGCCTTGGCCTTGTCGCGGGCCGGACCCTGCAGGGATTCGTCGAACAGGGTGATGTCTTTTCGTTCGTAGAAACGGTAGCGGGTTTCGTATTTTTCGAGGAGCTCCAGGTAATAACCCGCGAAGCTTCCGCCCTGAGTGTGCAGGCGGGCGGCAAGACACAGGGCCATCACGCCGATCTGCATGCCGTCTTTTTCCTTTGGCGCCAGGCTGGTTCGGTTGCCTTGGCGGCTGACCACCGGCTCGGCCGAACCCATGGCCGCGCCGCCGCTTTCTTCGGCCATCATCAGCAACCGGGGTCGAGGACCGAAACTGGTGACCGTGCCGGTGACATCGGTGGCCTGGGTACCGGCTTCACCGGCAGCAATCTGATCTTCGAGATCCCCCACCAGCGACGCGAAATACTTGAAGCCCACCGGCACCCGGAACGTGCCCAGGTTGCCGCCGAAACGTTCGTTGAAGGTGGAAGCGATCTCCCCGATGCTCATGCTGGTCGGCCAGGTGGTGGCCACGATCCAGTTGTAGTCGTCCAGTTCACCGGATTCGGCGAGCGAAGCGATCTTCAGGGCCGTGAGCATGAAGTAGATCTGGTTGGGTTTGAAGAACACCAGGCAGCGCTCTTCATCCAGAGGGTCCACCTCCAGGCCAGCGGCCGCCGCGGGCGCAGCCAGTTCCGACGGAGCGACGGTGACCATGTTGAAGCGGTCGCCATCGGGGTCCCAGATGAAAAAGACGTCGCACATCCGGTCGCGCAGATAATCCTGGGCGCCCACGTGCTTGTAGACCTGCCACTTGCCTGGATCCACGCCGTGATTGACCCCGTCGACGATGCCGATCCCGTGGTAGTTGCTGCTTTCGGCCTCGTGGGTGAAAAACACCGGGGAACCATCGCCCGCGGGAATGTCCAGGGTGGCGAATATCCGCCGGGCGGTTGGTCCCATGGATCCGCCTTCGGTGCAAAAAGCCGCGCGAAAACCCTGCTGGATCGCTGTGGGAATCTCGGCCAGCAGACCGGAGGGAACCACCTGCCTCAGCACCTTTACATAGTCATCCACCGGATCGAAATCGTGCTGGATGAGGTTGTCAGCGGCCGATGACAAGCGAATGGTCAGTCCGCCGGTCTCGGCTTCCTTCACCAGATCCCGGGCCCGATCGGCGATCTTGGCGGCCATTTCCATCAGCTGCCCGCCGGCTGCTTCCATGGGTTTCCAGCCGCCCTTGTAGCTCTGGCTGTGGGAAGCCGTGAAGTTTTCCCCGCCGTCCAGCTCGTTGAAGAAAACGCCGAACGAGGAAAGCCAGATGGGGGTCGTGCGCTCACCGATCGGGCGCAGATGGACCCTGATGCCGTGGGCGGCATAGATCCGGGCCGCCAGATCGATGAATTCCTGGGTATGGGGACGGACCTCGCCACCCACGTGAAGGCTCTTGATCCCGACTTCGCCGGCCAGCCTGGCCCGGGCTTCGAGAACGATCGCCAGGGTCAGGCCGTTGAGGGGAACCCCGAGGTTGAACATATCCTCCGGGTCCATCAGTTCCCGGTAACCGGCGGTCCCCAGTTTGAACTGTTCGGCCCAACGGTCCAGACCGCCGGCGACGACCAGTTCGGCGTCGACGGTGAACTCTTCCACATGATCGGCAAACGGAGTGAACAGGGGACCGGCAGTGCTCATCGGATGACCTTTCGGGATCAATCGGAAAAATTCACATCCACGACCTGGCGGATTACCGAACTCTCCACTTCGAAATATTCCTCTTTGGCGAAGCTGAACAGCGAGGCGATCAGGTTGGAAGGAAACACTTCGATCCTGGTGTTCAGATCCCTGACATTGCCGTTGTAGAAACGGCGGGCGGCCTGGATCCGGTCTTCCGTGTTGGCCAGCTCCTGCTGCAGGGCCAGGTAATGTTCGCTGGCCTTGAGGTCCGGGTAATCCTCGGCCACGGCCAGCAGACGGCGCATGCTGTCCACGAGCTGCTTTTCATCCTTGGCCTGGGAGCCCGGACTGCCGGTGGAAGCCTGGGCCGCGGCCCGGGCTTCGGTCACTCGGGTCAGCACCTGCTTTTCGTGGGCGGCGTAACCCTTGACCGTTTCCACGAGATTGGGCACCAGGTCATACCGCCGCTTCAGTTCCGTGTCGATGCCGGACCACGATTCGCGGACCTGCTGCCGGATACGGATCAAAAGGTTGTAGTTCACCGCCACCCACAGCAGGATGATAACCACAATGCCCAAAGGGATATACAGGCTCATCGGCCCTCGCCTTTCATCTGCCGGACAACATAGTCCGGAATCAGTTCATGAAGGTCCCACGCCATTTCGAGGGCCTTTTCGTAGTTGTCGATACCGCACCAACCCGTCTGGTAGATCGCGATCTCCCCGAACCCGAATTCGATGGTGAAACACGATGGGGTCTTCATCAGGTAGTCCATGGTGCGGGTGTGGATGATGTCGTAGGCCCATTTTTTGTCGGCGGATTTGACGAAGAACTTGCGGCTGAACTCGGAGGATTCGAAATCGATGTCGTCGGCGCCAAAAAATTCGCCAACCCTGTCCAGGGGATTTTCCCGTCTGATGAACAGCGGCACCGTGGGGAAATCGCAGGCCAATACGACCACGCCCCGGTTATGGGTCGACCGGTTCTTGCCGTGGCCGACGGTGTACCGGTAGTCCATCATCATCACGGGACGCCCCTTGATCTCACCCTTGATGATGTTCTTGGCATGCCGGGAATGTCCCTTCTGGAATACCTTCAGGGCCGGGTAGTCCCGGTGCATGCTCTTGATCTTCAAGGGAGCCAGGCGCCATCCCCTCTGCTGCGCCCACAGGCGCAACGCCTCACGACGCTTCTTGTCCTTCTGCCAGGACAGGAATCCAAAGACCCCGATGGCCAAAATGATGATGATGATGACTACCGGATGCACAGGAACCATCCCCGTTGGAGCTTGCCGTCAGGTCCTGGAACATTGTCAGGCGGACCCGCATTAATCTCAACCGGGAAATTACCCGCCAGGGGCGCTGGATATTCATCAACCTGATGACCGGTGACGGCTTATTTCAGGCCACGAAGCAGGCTCGCGGGAACTTTCACCTTCATCTCCAGGAGAGCCTGGCTCATGGTCTTGCCCTGGGGATCGACCAGCAGGCTGGTGGTGCCCCCCCCACCGAGCGACTGCTCCAGCAGGAAATTCAAACCTTCCAGGTTATCCAGCTCGTAGCGCGTCACCTTGCCGAACACTCGTCCGGTGAAGAATTTCTTCACGACTTTCGCGGTTAACTTGGACACCATCCACTCAAAAACGCGTGGGCTGCGGGCCAACACCCCGATGTTACAGGTGTCGCCCTTGTCACCGCTGCGGGCATAACAAATCTTGCGCAACTGCACTTCCTTGAGCGGACCGCTGAATTTCCCGGGCTTGCGGCGCACGCGGGGCTCGTCGCTTATCACCGGTTCCCCCACTTCGCCGCGGATCGGGAAATGGATCTCCCGGAATTCTTCGGTACAGTCGGTATCGAAGGTGAGGATCTTCGCCGTCACGCCGTCCCTTCGCATCAGGGCAGGCCAATAGGCCACCACCTGGCGCGGCCGCGGCCGGCCCTGGGTGCTGACCGCCATGCCAGAGGGTCCGGCCAGGATCAGGGCAGGCAAGGCCTTGCTGAAATCGTTGATCTTGGCCAGATCATGGTCCCGAACCCCGAAGCGGAGATAGATCTCGTTGGGGCGGCCACCGGCCACCGCATCGGGCCAGATGGAGCCCGCACCCACAAGTGCCGTGGATGTCTTCTCGAACTCGTGCCCCACCTTTTCCCAGAAGACCTCGGCCACGGCGGCGGCCTTCTTTTCGATTTCCGGACCGCAGACCAGGATCTCACCTTCGGCCTTCCAGCCGTCGTCGTATGCCATCGACACCTTGAACATCTCGGGTGCGGGGCCACCCCTGATGCCGGAGATCTTCACCCGATCACGCCCGGCTTCGGCAACCTTGATGGTATCGAAAAAGGCCACCCCGTCGGGCGAGATGTACTGGGCGGGATCCCCCATCTCATAGACAACCTGTTCCTTGACCGATTTCTCGCTGACCATCCCCCCGGTCCGCTTGTGTTTGGTCACGTAGAATTCGCCGGACCGGTGCATCTCGATGATGGGATAGCCCATGTTGTGGAAACTGGGCACCTCATGCCAGTCGGTGATGTTCCCGCCCGAGGCCTGCGCCCCGCACTCGATGACGTGCCCGGCGATGATACCGGCGGCCATCTTGTCCCAATCGTCCATGGCCCAGCCGAATTCGTGGATCATCGGAGCCAGGGTCAACCCCGTGTCCGTCACCCTGCCGGTGACGATGATCTGGCAGCCCGCGTCCAGGGCCGCCACCACCGGTTCGGCCCCCAGGTAGGCGTTGGCCGAGGTGATCCGGCGCCGGATGTCGGTGAAATCCTCGCCCGTCTCCATGTTGGTGAATTTCTCTCCGGCCGCGGTCAGTTCGTACAGGCGTCCGGAAATATCATCTCCATAGACCACGCCGACCTTGAGATCGAAACCCATTTTCCGCGCCAGGGCCAGGATCTCGCGGCCCAGACCCACGGGATTGATTCCCCCGGCGTTGTTGATCACCTTGACGTTCCGTTCCACGATCAAGGGCAGGCAGGTCTCGAGCTGGGTCAGGAAATCCCCCGCGTAACCCAGGGCGGGGTTCTTCAGCTGCTGCTTCCGCAGGATGGACATGGTGATTTCCGCCAGGAAATCCATGGTGACGTAGTCCAGGGAGCCGCCGGTCAACTGGCGCCTGAGGGCGTCCAGATCATCGCCCCAATAGCCTCCGGCGTTGCCGATGCGGATTTTCTTCTTCAAGCTGACTGCCTCCGGATAAGGAACCTTGTCATTTCACGCTCAGACACGATAATGGTTTCTGACCACATGGCGAACAAGAAGGAAAGGAACCCGACCCGAATATGGCGCCGGACAACAGGATTTTCAGCCATTACTTCGTCTTCGGCTTTCCCTTGTCGGAAGCCGCCTGGCGTCGCTTCGACGTCGAGACGGTCATACCCGGGAATCTCGCCACGCTGAATGATCCTACCTTCGAAATCCGGAAACTGGCCGATCGGATCAACCGCGACCCCGGCCGGCAGGCCGAAGGCGGAGCAGCAGTTCCCGCGGAGATCCTGCTCGCTCTGCGCACCCTGAACCAGGCCCTGCGCCATGTGGCCACCCAGTACTTCCAGCATGACAACCCCGGCTGCCTTGCCCGATGCAGGCAGTGGGGCCAGGAACATCTCGGCGAGGACAACCTATCCCAGCTGCACCAGGTTTTCGTGGAGCTCTTTCCTCCGGTGGCCCTGCGCGAAGCCTCTCTCGATGCCACCGGATTCCTCGCCGATACGAGCGGACCGGTCAGCGGCATGGACCAGGCCACTCTGGAAATGATGCTGCTGTTCTTGAACGTCAACAATCCCGCAGCCACTGAAACCGCCGAACTGTTCGACGACGAGGAACTGCGGTTGAGGGTGTCCTTCGTGCCTTTTGTCACGAGCATGGAGGATTTCCTGAACAACTTCGAGCCGCCCGGCAGCGAAGGCACACCCCTGTTCCAGCTTCTGCGCGACCCGATGATCGCCAGCCCGGATTCCCTGGCCGGACAGATCCGTTACATCCGGGATCACTGGGGCCATTTGTTGCCCGCTGAATTCATGCTGCAGTTGCAGTTCGCCCTGGACGTGCTGAAGGAGATCGACGTCGCCCGCGGCGGCGCCCCCGGCCCCCCGCCCGTGCTCGAATTCGGACCGGGATCCGCCGCCTGGGGTGCCGACGCCCCCGAGCCCGAGGCTTTCAGCCGCGATGCCGACTGGATGAGCAACGTGGTACTGATGGCCAAATCCGTCTACGTGTGGCTGGACCAGATCAGCCGCTGGTACGGGCACCCGGTGCACACCCTGAACGAGATCCCGGACCAGGAACTGGACCGGTTGGCAAGCTGGGGCGTGACCGGATTGTGGCTGATCGGATTGTGGGAAAGGTCCGAAGCATCGCGTCTCATCAAGCAGTACATGGGTAATCCCGAGGCCGCCGCCAGCGCCTACGCCCTGCGCGACTACCGGATCGCCGACGATCTGGGAGGCGAGGACGCCTGGCGGAACCTGAGTGAACGTGCCGGGCAGCGAGGCATCCGCCTTGCCAGCGACATGGTACCCAATCACATGGGCATCGACAGCCGCTGGGTGATCGAACATCCCGAATACTTTCTCCAGCTCGACCACCCCCCCTATCCCGCCTACAACTTCACCGGGGGCGATCTGTGCGACCATGATGGTGTGGCCATCCGGATCGAAGACGGTTACTGGAATCACAGCGACGCGGCCGTGGTCTTCCAGCGGGTCGATGAAGGTTCCGGTCAAGTCCGCTACATCTACCACGGCAACGACGGCACCAGCATGCCCTGGAACGACACCGCCCAGCTGAATTTCCTTCTGCCTGAGGTGCGCGAAGCGGTCATCCAGGTCATTCTGGACGTGGCCAGACGCTTCCCCATCATCCGCTTCGACGCCGCCATGACCCTGGCCAAGAA
>DAOWLV010000334.1 GCA_030643455.1 Candidatus Krumholzibacteriia bacterium
GAGGCATCGTTGATCCAGGTCGCCGCACGCCCTTCCTGGCGTGAGAACTGGCTGGCGTAGCAGGCCAGGGATTGTTGTTTGGCCGGCCAGGTGGAGGATATGTCGAAGATGACCGCGGGTTGGCCGTCGTCTGGGCAGACGGAAAATATCGCTTCGGTTATCCAACTGTCCGCCGGTTCGGCCCAGGATCCTCCCCCTTCCCACAGCAGCCCACCGGGTTCGGGCGGTTGCCAGGAGGCCAGCCGGGACAGGAAAGCGGCCCGGGCCACGAGTTCCGGTGTCTGTTTGTGGTCGGGATGGCGGACCGGGTCCGGAGCGGTCACGATCCAGCGGGGCTTCACCCGGCGGATCACCGCCACCACGTGGCTGACCTGCTCCCGGTCGGTGGCGTCGATGAAACCATCGGGAAGTTCCAGCTGGGCACGGCCGGTCAGACCCAGCGCCGTCGAGGCCTGCCCGGCTTCGGCCCAGCGCTCGGCGCATGTGGCGTTGGTCCCCAGCTCGCCCCGTGTCAGATCCACGGCCCACACCCGGCGGCCCTGATCGGCCATCAGGCGTATCGTCCCGCCCAGTCCGATCTCGGCGTCGTCGGTGTGGGGCGATATGACCAGCAGATCACAGGCAGGATCTTCTCGGTTGGCCATGGGGATATCCATCCTCTCTATGATTGGAGATCGGGAACTTCCAGGGCGAATTCGCGCCAATCGTTCCGGGACCCGTTTTCCAGATGTCGGGCGGCGGCTTCGAGACAAGCGGCCACCAGGTCGCCCCCCCACAAGGCGGTGGCGCAGAGATAGGCAAGACGTCTTTCCTGGCGCATCCCGTCTGGAAAGACCCAGGACGGACCGACGGGAGCCTGCCGGCGGCGAGACCGAGCGATTTCATCAGCCAGCATGGCCGCTACACCTTTGCGCCAACGGCGGGTGCGGCCCTTGGCCAGCGAGCCCGCCCTTTCCTTCTCCACACCCAATTCCCGCGTGAGAATATCTGTCAGGATATTGCCGGCCTTCTCTTCCGCCTCGTCGGTTAGTCGAGCGGCAAGGTCGGGATCCGTCGTCTTCCTCTCCCGAAAATCCCGCAACGCCGCGGGATCGAATCCCGGAGGAAGCAGCCAGGCGAAAAGGCGCGGAACAATGGGCGGACGAGAAATCCCCAATTTCTCATACAGGGGATCGAGTTGACGAAGATACGCAAGTTCGCCGGGACCCACCACCACTGCGGCGGGCCTCAGGAGCCAATCCTGGACCGGACTGCGCAGCATGACACCCGGTCGCAGCAAGGCGGGCCCAAGAGCCTTTGTTCCTGGTACGTAGGGCACGCGCTGATCCCCTTCCACGGTGAAAAGGGGCCGTGCCAGGGACCGTGCGTTGATCTGGGCATTCCAGCCTCTTGCAGTCAGTTCACGGCCACGCTGCCCAGCCAGGTCCGCCAAGGAATCGGAGTTGTTGAGGATCCTCTCATACAACGGACCGGCCGCCTCGTGGAGGCCTGGGTCATCGCCCGACACCACCATCAATCCGCAACCGGCGAAAACACGCAACACGGTGCGGCGCGACAGGCGAGACCAGGTCAAGCCTTCGGCCACGCCGGCGCGCCAGATCGCAGTCAGGTCAGCCGGAAGGGAGTCCGTCTTCACCAGCCCACTGGAGGAAACCTGTTCCAACCAGAGGGCGGTTTCATGGCTCCACGGATCGGAGGCCAGACGTCCCACCATCCTGGAACGACCATTGGGTGTTGATGTGCCGGAAGGGTCGGAACCACGGTGAATCTCGCCGGAGGCCGGATCCCAGGCAACCGGTGCCAGAGCCTCTGCCAGATCGTCGTCATCGTCCCCACTCCAGAAAACAGGCACGGTGGGCCGTTCGGAAACCGTTCGTTTCCTGGCCAGGGCAACGGCCGTGGCGATCTTGTACAGAGTGTACAGGGGACCGCCCAGAAAACCGGGCTGTTGACCCGTGACCACGACTTCGGCTTCTCCGATTTGCAACTTGGCAAGCTGAGAACGAAACAGGGCCCGGTCCTGGTCGCAGTGCAGATCGGTTGCCATGGACTCGGCCCAACCGGACACCCATGTCGATCCGAACAACGGAGCCGGACCGTACGCATTGCCCGGCGCTGCCGCCCCCCCCTGTAAGGCTAGGTCCAGCTCCCGCCCGGCATCCTGATGTTCAGGAGCCAGGAAATCAGCTTCCAGGTCTCCCGTAAGCCAATCCTTAAACAGTCGACTGCCCGGGACAGCGTCCGAAAGTCGATCCTGAGGATTTATCTGTATGCTCATACCTTGTCGTCTCTTGTGTTCTTTCGGAATACCAGAATCCAGCGGTTTCCATCCCCCAGGGACACCCCTTCATAACTTCCGGCAGCCGCTACCCTGGTCAGGTTTTCCTTCGAAGCCATGTCATCAAGCTCTCTTAGGGTGAAGATGGCCACTTTTTCAGTGTACTCCAAACCGTCCGCGGGCACACCCAGCTTGGCCGCTTCGGGCTCGTGTCCTGGCCTGGGTTCCAGCCGAACCTGTTTGGCTACCAAGGATTCTTCGGCGACAAACCGCCTCTTTTCCCGCACCTTCAAGGGACCCAGTTCCCTGTCACGAACACGAGGTTCTCCCCCACCCAGTTCGGCGCGCACCCTGTCACAGTCGAAATAATCGAGGAACCAGTGGCCTCCAGGCACAAGAACCCTGGCCACTTCCCGGACGGGGTCCTGGTTGGCCGCAGGAGGGCCGAAGTACCCGAAAGCCGTGAAAAGGGACAGGACCGTGGAAAAGGACGCCTCGCGGAAGGGGAGCCGGCGCATGTCGCCACGGACCAGTGGTGATGTTGTTACTTTGCCCAACCGCGTTTGCGCGCCATGGAGCAGTTCCATCGAAAGGTCCAGTCCGATTGTGGCATGACCAAGTTTTTTGAGGAGTTCGAGGTGCCGGCCGTCTCCGCAGCCCAGATCAAGGACCAATTGGCCTTGGTCTGTGTTGAGGGGAGCCAGGCTTGGCAACAGATCGAGACACCGCGCCGCCTCGGTAGTGTCACGGTGCTGGTACAGCAGAGGATAATGACTGTTAAATGCTGTTTCGAACCATGGTTTTGACATTTTAATCCAGGATCACAACCGGGTTAAAAACTAGGTCTCACCTTTTGTTTCTCAGGGTAGATGTCCAAGTGGTGGCCGTCAACGGTTGACCGCGGACAAACAATGGGCAGGTAATTCCTGCGAAATTGTTCTTGGGTTTAGATTTGTTTCAAGCTGGCCAGGGCTCATTGATTATTTTGGGTTCATTTTTTTCTTCATTTTATTGACCCAATTAATAGTAATTATTTCTTGTTTTCTTCGTTGTTTGTTCGTATCTTGGAGTTGCCTCCCAAAACCTTTGAATATGGAGGGATTCCATGTCTGCTATTTCATTTATTCCCGATCAGCCTGCCGCCAAAGTCCACGCCTCGCTCAAGTGTTCGCTGACTACCCTGGATGAAGCCCAGCAGTGCTCCGTGTTGTGGTTCGGCGAGGTAATGCGCCGGAAACTTTTTCGCGGCCGGGGTCACTCTTCCATCAACCAGTACGCCATTCAGGAACTTGGTCTTGGCAAGTCCAAGGCCAATGATTTCATCCGGCTGGCCAAACAGCTGGAGAAGTTGCCCGCCGTTCGTGAGGCGGTGGCTTCGGGCGAACTCGGTTACACCAAGGCGCGCGAACTCGTTTCGGTGGCCACACCGGAAACCCAGGACACCTGGCTCAAGGTTGCCAAGGGGACTCGCAAGGATTTGATACACGAAGTGAAGAAAGCCAAGCGCGCGGCCAAGGTGGATCCGGGCCAGGGTGAACTGCTGCCTTCCTCGCCGCCGGTGGTGGGGCCGCGCGAACTGCCGGTACGCTTCCAGATGGATCTGACGCCGGAGCAGGAAGCGCGGCGGTCGGCGCTGGTTGAGCGGCTCCATAAATTGGGGGGCGTGCCGAATGACCGGGCCGAGTTGATGCTGGAAGCGCTGGCGGCTTTGGTGGAAACAAAGGAGTTACGGGGCCAGAAGTTCCCCCGGGGGGACATTTCCAGCCGACCGCCGGTGCAGATCCATGTCCATGAAAATGCAGCCACGGGGCGCATGACCGTGCAAACCGACGCAGGTGAGCGGGAGTTGAGTAAAGCCGAGTCCGACAGAATGCGCTGCGATGCCGCAGTCTGCGAACACGGAGGCCGCAACA
>DAOWLV010000085.1 GCA_030643455.1 Candidatus Krumholzibacteriia bacterium
CTCGGATCTGAACGTGAGCTACCGCAGCACCGATGGTACTCGTTCTCTCGAGGGCAGGCACAACTACAAGGACGACCAGACCCGTTTCGGTGCCAAACTCGGCCTCTCTTATGTACTGAGCGACAAGTTCAAGCTTGTCGGTCATGGCGCGACATCCAAACTGGAAAACACCGGCTGGGACAACACCGGGATCAGGACCTACGATCTCAATGGTGAAACCACCAACAACACCGGACAGCTTGGATTGCTGGCCCGGTTGGGAACATCCGCCAACCTTGTTGCCTCGGCGAAATTCCAGAATCTGGACACCGATGCCCGGACAAATCTGGCGGCTGACATCCAGCAGGCCACCGATCGCAAGCGGGACAGCCAGGATTACAGGATCGGCATCAATTACCATGGGCTGTCCAAGACTCGCCTCAGGCTCGATTACCGGTATGGCACTTCCAATCTGGATCAGACCGTGGCCGAGGGTGACGTTCCCGGCGGCGCACAGGTTGGGGACTACCAGGTGACCGACCAGACCAGGACCCAGCAGGATCTCCGTTTTAACGGAAAGTACCGGTTCGGCCCCTCTGCTTCCATCAAGGCCGTGGTGGCCTGGCGGAACCAGGATATCGACCAGAAGGATCCGGTGCTCTCCGATCCGGGTAACGAGTTGACCTTCTGGATGGGCGACCGGAAGTTGAACCGTTTGCGCTGGGAACTAGCCCTGCGTACGCGCCTCGGGCAGGAGGTCCGCTTCGACATCGGCCACCAGGCCATCGACCAGACCTTCGAGCGCAAGGATTTCGGGATGAGCGAATCCACCTGGAAAGCCAACCGCGGTTTCGCCAACCTGACCTGGTCACTAGCTGATGGCATCCTGCATCTCTACGGCATGTTCTCCTACGGCGTGGAAGAATATGCCCTGACCACGGATCCCGTGCCGACGTCGAATATGAACGCGATCGCCTACAACGGGACCACCATGCGGACCAGCCCGGGGGCCACGCTCCGTCTCGGAAAGAGCCTCACGCTCGAAGGCCACTACGAGGGAGTCAGGTTCGAGGACACCGGCAACGATGATGTCATCAAGAAATTGCAGGCCGACCACGACCGCCTCCGCCTGCGGGCAGGGTTTGATATCTCTTCCGGTACCAAGTTGTCCGCCTCCTACACCCGGAATGAATTCGATGAAAACAGGTGGGACGATTACATCCATCACCTGTACGCTTTTTCGGTTTCCGGCACATTCTGATTCTGCTGCCGATTTCCCACGACCGAGGGCCCCAACGGGGGCCCTCTTTTTCTATTGGGGTCCCACCTGAAACTCCCACCAAAGTACTGTGTTATTTAAAAAACAGTTGTTGACAAACAAATCACAGCCGATAGTTTTACCAGGTAGGTAAACGTTCGCTTACTGAAACAGGGAAGAGGATTGTGAATCCTGTTAACGGACAGCCAAACCGCCGCCAGCAGATTCTTGAAGAGGCCACCCATCTCTTTGCCGCCAAGGGCTTCGAGGGCGCCTCCATGCGGACCATCGCCCGGGCCTGCGGCATAACCGAGGCCGCCATCTACCGCCATTTCACCAGCAAGAACGACCTTTATGAACAGGTGATCATCGCCAAGGCCGTGCAGCACAACATCGCCGGACAATTGGAGGCCTTCTCCAGTGACTGGAGTATCGAACAGGTATTGCGGGCCATCGCCGAGCATATCCTGGCCTTGGCCAATCAGGATCCCGAATTGATGCGTCTGATGGTCAACAACAGCCTCGAACGCGGATCCTCGGTGGCAAGGGTCCTCTTCAAGGAAGTCCGACTGCCCTACATCACCTATATGTCTTGTGAATTGACCCAGCGTATTGCCGATGGCGAAATCCGGGCCATCGACCCCCTGATCACCGCCCGCTGTTTCGTGGGCATGGTCATGGACTGTGCCCTGAATGTCGGGGTCTGGAACCGGATCGCCGGTCTGGATGTCGCGGCCGACGACGTGGTGTGCAACAACGTGCCCATTTTCGCCCTCGGTCTTACCAAGGATATAGGAACCGAAACCCCCCTTACCCAACCTGGGAGAGCCTGATGAAACGACTCATCATTGTTCCCGCCCTTGCCCTGCTGCTGCTTTTCGCGCTGTGGGGATGTGAAAACGACACGTCCAACGGCCCGGTCGATCCCGATGGACCCGTCGCAACGGACAAGACCTGTCTCGGGTGTCATTCAAGCGAGGAGATGCTGAAGGCTTCCCTGCCGGATACCTCGGGATCAAAAGTCCTGATCGGCAACAAGGGAGATGGCTGAGGCGGCGAAGTACCCCCGCTGGAAGCGTGGGAAAAAGTCATCATCACCGGCCGCAACGGGGACAACTTCCTCGCCAGTGTCCACGGTCCCGACTACGCGGGAGACCTGAACCCGACCCAACACCCCCAACTGTCGTGCCAGCACTGCCACTCCGGGCAGGCCGACTTTTCATTCGCCACCATGGATGAGGCCCACGAAGGCATGATCCATGACCCGAGCGCACCCGGCGAGTCGGGTTGCCTTGATTGCCATGAGGAATCCTTCACGGGATCCGCCTGCGAAGCCTGCCACCAGGACGAGTTCGCCGCCACGGCCAACAGCCTGCACACGAATCTCTGGGGCGAAAAAGCGGCCATCGAGGCCCGCAGCGGCTCTCCCTTGGAAGGGAGCGGGCACGAGGGCGACTTCGAGGCCAAGTGCGCCACCTGCCACACCACCTGCGGGCAATGCCACATCAGCCGGCCCAAAAGTGTGGGCAGCGGTTTCCCGATCATCACGCTGAAACCCGGGTCCCACGTCTTCAGGGGCACTCCGGACATGAACGAGCAGTGCACCGCCTGTCACGGAAGCCGGATCGGGGTGGACTACAAGGGGGATCTCGAAGGCAACGAAAAGGACGTCCACTACAGCACGGGCCACAAGTGCAATCTTTGCCATACGAAGGAAGAGATTCACGGTGACGGCCAATACACCGGCGACCACTACAATCACCGGTACGAGGTGGCGACCATGCCCCGGTGCCAAAACGCTGGTTGTCACCCCACCCTGGAGGCCAATACCTACCACGCGATGCATGTTGATTCGCCAGGTCGCAACCTCCAGTGCCAGGTCTGCCACTCGCAGCCCTACAAGAACTGCACGAACTGCCACAACCTCGATCCCGACGCCAAGGTGGACAAGTTCGAGATCGACCCGAGCGTCGTCCAGTTCAAGATCGCCCAGAACCCCAGTCCCCATCGTCAGGAGTACGACTTCGTCCTGGTGCGGCACACCCCCATCGATCCGGACACCTACGCGGATTGGGGCTTGAGCCTGCCGAACTACCTGGACAAACCGACCTGGCAGTACACCTCACCACACAACGTGATAAGGAAGGCTCCGCAGACTGGAGATTCGGGCCAGTGTTCGGCCGCCTGCCATCAGACGCCTGATGAAGTGACAGGGTATTTCCTGCGGGATTCCGACCTCAGGGATGACCAGGGAGCACCGCTGATTGATTACGACGCGAACAAGGATATCGTGATCCGGCCGGATTTCCCGGCCAAGAAATAGGTAGTTGAAGGACCGGTCGGCCTCCGGCCGGTCAAACAAAACCCGGACGGGATTTTCCAGTCCGGAAAACAGGGCCCTAGGCCCCCACA
This sequence comes from Candidatus Krumholzibacteriia bacterium, assembly GCA_030643455.1. Classification (GTDB taxonomy): domain Bacteria; phylum Krumholzibacteriota; class Krumholzibacteriia; order LZORAL124-64-63; family LZORAL124-64-63; genus JAGLCY01. Next base: position 3,650 of record DAOWLV010000085.1, read on the forward strand.
AGGAGAAATGAAATGGAAAAGCGTTGGACCTGGATGTTACTGATCCAGATCGCCCTGGTGGCCTTCGCTGGTTGCTCCGACGACGATGATCCGGTAACCCCACCCCCAGCTAAAAGCGCGTTCGACACCATGGTAGAAGCCGGTTCGGCCTACATCAACAATTCGGGCGACTGCCCCGGAGTGTTGGACGCCCAGGCTCTCAACGATGACCTGGCCAGCTTTACGGTCATCGACATCCGCCAGGCGCAACATTTCGAGGATGGCCACATCCCCGGGGCCTTCCATTCCTCCCTGGGAACCCTGCTTGACGACCTTGCCAGCAAGGCCATCCCCTCGGGCAAGCCCTACGTGGTGGCCTGCTACACCGGCCAGAGCGCCGGTCACGCCAAGATCGCCATGGAACTGATGGGTTACGCCGATGTCTACAGCCTGAAGTGGGGCATGTGCTCCTGGAGCCCGAGTACCTCCGAGAAATGGGGAAACAATACCGGCGACAACCTGACCAATCCAGAAACAGAGCCTGCCAACGGCGACCTCATCGTTCACGATTTCCCCGTCCTGGACGGAGATGCCAGCACGATCGTGGCCACCCGCGTTGCCGTGATGCTCGATGCCGGTTTCAAGGGTGTCATGTACGATTCCATCAAGGACGACCTGACCGACTACTTCATCATCAACTACTTCGGTGAAAATGACTATCTGGGCCAGGGCGAAGCCGGCGTACCGGGACATATCCCCGGCGCGTTCCAGTTCACACCCTACGAAAGCCTGGCCAAGGACCAGATGCTCCAGAACCTGCCCACGGGCCAGACCATCGTCGTGTACTGCTGGACGGGACAGCACTCCTCCCAGATCACGGCCTATCTGAACATGCTGGGTTATGACGCGGTCAGCCTGGCGTACGGGTCCAACAACCTGTTCCACACCCCCCTGACGGGCCATAAATGGACCTCCGACGAGATCAACGATTTCGACCTGGAAGTGGGCGCGCCGCCCACCGCGGCTTTCTCCGCCATGGCGGCCGCGGGTGCCGAGTACCTGAATGATGATGGTGAATGCCCGGGTCTCATGACCGCCCAGGATCTCAACGATGGTCTGGCCGACTTCACGGTGATCGACATCCGCCAACAAATCGATTATGACACCGGTCATATCGATGGCGCCTATAACTCCTCCCTGGGAACCCTGCTTGACGACCTGGCCAGCGAGGCCATTCCCTCGGGCAAGCCCTACGTGTTGGCCTGCTACTCCGGCCAGAGCGCCGGTCATGCCAAGATCGCCATGGAACTGATGGGTTACACCGATGTCTATAGCCTGAAGTGGGGCATGTCCTCCTGGAACTCGGCTACCGCCGGGCCATGGAACAACAATACCGGCGACACCCTGAACAACCCCGAATCCATCCCCAACAACGGCGACCTGGTCATGAATGCCTTCCCGGTTCTGACCGAAGATGAGGCCACTGTAGTGGAGGAAAGGGTTGCCGCGATGTTGACCGGTGGCTTCCAGGGTGTCATGTACGATGACATCAAGGACAACCTGGAAGACTACTTTGTCATCAACTACTTCGGTGAAGCGGATTATCTGGGCATCGGTGATGACGGCACACCCGGACACATCCCCGGCGCCTTCCAGTTCACGCCCTACTCCAGCATGGGCATCGACGAGATGCTGGGCAACATCCCGGCCGACAAGACCGTCGTGGTGTATTGCTGGTCCGGCCAGCATTCCTCCCAGGTCACGGCCTACCTGAACATGCTGGGTTACGAGGCGTTGAGCCTGAAGTTCGGGTCCAACAACCTGTTCCACTCGGTCCTGACGGGCCATAAATGGTCCGCCGCCCAGATCAATGAATTCCCCCTGGTGGCGACGCGGGCACTGGTGGCCGCTTACTAGACCAGACAACACAGCGAGGATCGAAAGAGGAAGGGGAGGGCCGCAAGGCCCTCCCCTTTTTCGCCAGGATTTACGCAATGTCCAGGGCTCAGCCCGCCGCTTCCACGGCCCCGGCCAACCGATCACAGGCTTCTGCCAAAGTAGCGCGGTTGCAACCGAAATTGAAACGGACATACCCTCGTCCGGCAAATTCCTTTCCATCGGAAAAACCCAGGCCATGGGCCTCGAAGTGAGCCATTGGATCTTTGAGATCCAGGGCACTCACATCGAGCCAAGCCAGATACGTGGCCTCGACCGGAGCCATGGTGACACCCGCCAGGTCCTCTATGCGCCCGGCCAAGTAATCCCGGTTATCCCGCAGGTAATCGTTCTGCGCGGCCAGCCATTGGCCGCCATCACGCCAGGAGGCGAGTGCCGCGACATATCCCATCACGTTGACGGAGGGAACGATGCCCGCCATGGCCCGCCGGAAACGTCGCCGCAGTCCGTCGTCCGGGATCACGGCCAGCGAGCAGCCCAGACCCGCCACGTTGAAGGCCTTGCTCGGTGCCAGCAGGGTGATGGTGCGCGCCGCGATGTCCGGCCCCAGGGTGGCCATGGGCACATGCTGCACACCCTCGGCGAGGATCAACTGGTTGTGGATCTCGTCGCTGCAGATGACGGTTCGATTATCCAGGCAGGTTTCGGCGACCGATTCGAGTTCTTCCCGCCGCCAGGCCCGTCCCACGGGATTGTGGGGATGGCACCAAAGAAGCAGGGAACAGTTTTCGGAGAGCCCGGCCGTCAGACGGCGCTGGTCAACCGACCATCCGGCAAGATTGTCGCCCGCCAGGGAAATGGTGACCAACTTGCGTTCCATGAGGGCGGGAGCCTTCAGAAATGGCGGATAGACGGGTGTCAGGACGGCCACACCGTCGCCCACCTTTCCAATGGCCCGGCAAGTGACATTGATGCCGCTGACCAGTCCCGGCAGCCAGACCAGCCAGGCCGGATCAACTTCCCATTTCCATTGATCGGCGCAAGTGGCCAGCACCGTGTCGGTCAAACCGGCAGGGGGTCCGCCGTAGCCAAACACCCCGTGTTCGGCGCGGCTCCGCAGGGCCTCGATCACGGCCGGTGGTGAACGGAAATCCGTATCGGCCACCCACAGCGGCAGGATGTCCCGGCCGGCGTACTTCCCCCACTTGACGCTGTCGCTGCCGCTGCGTTCGACAGGAGTGTCGAAATCGAAGGTCATTCGCGTCCCAACTCCTTCAAATAGTCATTGACCTGGTCCACGGCCTCGGCCGCAGTGGCGGCCAGCGACCACCTGGCACCGGAAGCGCCGGCGGACATGAAGGCCTTGCCGGGGTCGAAATCCAGAAGCACGACGGGCCGGCCAAACCGCAGGGCCAGGGCGATCTCGCTCAGGGTGCCACCGGTGCCCCGACAGGCGACCACCACGTCGCTGGACAGCACGTTGATGATGTTGCGGGCCGCGCCCATGCCCGTGGGAATGACGATGTCCAGGCCTTCGGCGGCGTTGTCCCGGTCCTCGTCGTAGAGCACGCCCACCGTCAGGCCGCCGGCTTCCCTGGCACCGGTAACCGAAGCCTGCATGACCCCGGTGGGTCTTCCTCCCGAGACAAGCACCCAGCCTTTGGCGGCGATCAGGCGGCCCAGTTCTCGGGCGCCGGCCGTGGTTCGTTCATCGGCCACCGAACCACCCATGACCCCGACCATCGTGCGCCGCATATCAAAATCCCCTTTCGCGAATCTGGTCGGGATCCGGAAGGATCTGCTCCAGCTTGGAAGTGTCCACCTTGGGCTGGAATTCCCCGGAGGGGGTGAAATCGAAATCGACCCTGGTGGCGCCGAGGCCCTGGGCGAGCATGGTCAAGGTCCGCGCGGCCGACCTCTGCGCCTCTCCGGTGGCCTTGCGCACCAGTTCCCCCGCGTAGTTGCTGGTCTGCACCCGGGTCTCGCTGATGAGCTTGTTCTTGGCTTCCACGCTGAACCCGCCCGTGAATACCCGGTCCACCACCTCGGGCATCAGCCAGGGCAGCAGCTTGGTCTTGTCTTCGCTGTGGATCTGCATGTCGCGGATCAGGACCTCGTGCCGGCACGGCGGCAGGACCACCTTGAACTCGCCATCACCCTGTTTGAGGACCTGGAACTGCGGATCGTTGAGGTCGTAGCGGAAATCCACGTCGAACTCGATGACCAGCGTGATTCTCTGCTCGGAAAGAAGCCAGTTCAGGTACTTCTTGCCGAATTCCCCGAACCAGTGCTCGCTGGCGGTGATCACTTCCTTGGTCATGATCCTGAAGACGCTCAGCTCCCCGACGGCTTTCATGCTGGTGATGAAACTCTCGTGGTTGATGACGGTTGCGGCCTTGCCCCGGGACCGGCCGCGCCGGGCCAGTTTCCAGACGCCCCAGCCGACCACGGCGACCAGCAGGCCTCCGCCGAATCCGATGATCAGGTAATCCACTTCACGATCTCCATGGTTGATGGTGATTTCCCAGGCAACAGGATGGCAAATCAAGGCCCCCCGATCAAGCAGGGATCGGCCTGCGGGTCATTCGACTACTTGCGACGGGCCCCACGTTTGAGCATGGGACCGAATTTCCCGTGGACCTTGTCCATGATGCTGTCCAGTTTCCGGTCGCGTTCCCGGTCAGGATCGGGAAACAGCTGGGCCTGACCCTCACCCTGGCGCACCAGGTTGGACGCGGTCACGCCGATCAGGCGCAGGGACCGTCCCCTGCGGCCGAGTTTTCGGGTCAGCAGACCGCGAGCGGCGTCGCGGAGATCTACACCCGAATCACTCGGTGTGATCAGGGTTTCCGACCGGGTATGGGTCGTGAAGTCCGGATACCTGGCCTTCAGGGTCACTGTCCGGGCCAAAAAGCCGTGGGACCTCAGACGGCGGGCCACCTTGGCAGTGAGTTGATCCAGGATATCCTGCAGATGCTCCGCCTGGTGGATATCCTCCCGAAAGGTCGTCTCGTTGCCGATGGATTTCGCTTTGTGCACCGGGACCACCGCCCGCTCGTCATGCCCGACAGCCAGTTCCAGCAGATGGATGGCATGGTCCCCGAACTGCTCGACCAGCAGTTCCGGAGGAACCGCCAGAAGATCCCCCACCTTGCGGATCCCGAACCGGTGCATCTGCTTTTCCGCGACCTTGCCCACACCCCACAACTTGCCGATGGGCAAACGGGCCAGCAGGGCTCGGGCCTCTCCCGGCAGAATGACCGTGAATCCGTCAGGTTTCTCGAGGTCGCTGGCCAGCTTGGCCAGGAACTTGTTGGCCGCCAATCCCACCGAGGCCACCAGGCCGATCTCCGCCAGGATGCGTTCCTTGATGGTCCGACCCACCTGTTCGGCCGACCCGAACAGGCGGCGGCTGCCGGTCACATCCAGGAATGCTTCATCGATGGACAGGGGTTCCACCAGCGGAGTGTAGTCCTCGAAGATGGCAAAGACCTGACCGGAGATCTCGGCGTAACGATCCATCCGGCCGCGCAGGAAAATCCCGTCCGGGCACAACTTGACTGCGCGGGCTGCGCTCATGGCGCTGTGCACCCCGTATGCGCGGGCTTCGTAACTGGCGGCGGCCACAACGCCGCGACCTTCCGGCGTTCCGCCGACCATGACCGGTTTGCCCTTGAGAGACGGGTCGTCCAGCACTTCGACCGATGCGTAGAAAGCGTCCATGTCGATATGCAGGATGGCCCGGTCAGGAAACATGGCAGAGCGGGTGGTCATGGCCTTCCGGTCGGTTCGAGGTTATGCTTGCGGCCGACAGGGAACGATTTCTCGATCTGCTGGGAAGGTAACATGATCATCCGTCTTTCCGCCATCCACCTCTATCCGGTCAAGGGTATAAGGGGGGTGACCGCGACCCGGGCTCAGGTGGAATCCGGGGGCCTTTGCCACGACCGGCGCTGGATGATCGTCGATGACGAGGGCCATTTCCTGAGCCAGCGTTCCCATCCCGCATTGGCCCTCCTGGCCGGAAGATTCGACGGACATCATCTCGAACTGACCGCCCCCGGCCAGGACCCTCTGAGCCTGGATACCCCCGACGGAACCCGGAGAATCGCGGTGACGGTGTGGCGGGACAGAGTCGATGCCGCTGCAGCCGGTGACCAAGGTGATGCGTGGATTTCCCGTTACCTGGGGCAAACCTGCCGATTGGCCTA
>DAOWLV010000033.1 GCA_030643455.1 Candidatus Krumholzibacteriia bacterium
GCTCGCCGGGCCGCCAGAGTTGAGCACCGAGGCCCAGCTCAATTTCGGCCGGTTGCCCAAAAAAGTCACGGTCGTCATTCCAGAGGTAGACAGCTGGCCGGAGACTTTTTCCGGACTGGCGGAAGAGGCCTCCGTTGTGGTGGACGCCATCTTCGGCACGGGCGTCAAACCACCGGTGCGGGGCTCCTACCTGGATTTGATCCGGGCCGTCAACGACACCGGCCTGCCCTGTCTTGCGGTGGATGTCCCCTCGGGCGTTGCCGGGGACGACGGCCGAGTCGACCCGGTGGCCGTGGCTGCCGATCTGACTGCCACCGTCGGGCTTCCCAAGCTGGGACTGCTGCTGGCACCGGGTCGGGATTTCGCCGGGGATATCAAGGTGGTGGACATCGGTTTCCCGGACGACATCTGCCAGAAGCACACCGGTGAACTGAACTGGCTGCCCCGCGAGGATTACCTGGCGATGCTGCCGCCACGCCCTGGAACGACCCACAAGTACAAAGCCGGCCGTATGATGGTCGTTGCCGGTTCACGGGATTTTGGAGGCGCTGCCCATCTGGCCGGCCTCGGGGCCCTGCGCTCCGGCGCGGGTCTGGTGGTGATGGCGGTTCCCCTGTGCCTGGAGACGGCCACCCGGATCATCCTGCCTGAAGCGGTGACACGGGCCGTGGCGGAGACCGGTACGGGGACCATCGCGCCATTGTCATCCACGGTGCTGGACAGCATGTTCGAGAATCAGCGGGCCCTGGCCGTGGGGCCGGGTCTGGGAGCCGATCCGGCCACCGACCGCTGGATTGTAGATGTGCTGGCGAATCTGACGTTGCCAGTGGTTGTGGACGCCGATGCCCTGAGTGCCTTTGGGCGGACCGGCGCCGAGCCCGCCTTCGGTTCAGGACAGGTGGTCCTTACGCCTCATGCGGGAGAACTGGCGCGGCTGACGGGGCTGGGCAGCGAAGAAATCGAAAGACGCCGTCTTCAGCTGACCGGGGAACTGGCCGCCCGCTGGAACGTCGTGCTGATGCTCAAGGGATCCCCCTCGTTGATCGCAGCGCCCGACGGCCGGGTGTTCATCAATCCCACCGGGGACGACGCTCTGGCCCGGGGTGGTTCCGGGGATGTGTTGACCGGACTGGTGGGTGGATTGCTGGCCCAGGGTCTGGGCGCCCTGGAAGCGGCCCTGCTCGGCGCTTACATCCACGGGCAGGCAGGCACCGTCGCGGCCCGGGGCCGCAGCAACCGGAGCGTGCTGGTCAGGGAGATCGCCGCGGCCATCGGCCCGGTCTTCGAGGAGATGGAAAAGGAAGCCAGTTCGACCGCGCCGTTGCGGGAAATGATCTGGCCCGTCAACCCGGATACCGCAGGTTAGGGAAGGGGCGGCGTGAAGATTCTCGGCATTGAAACTTCATGCGACGACACGAGTGTGGCGCTGTACGACAGCACCGATGGCGTGGCCGAAAATCTGGTGTCGTCCCAGGTGGATCTTCACGACCATTTCGGCGGCGTGGTACCCGAACTGGCCAGCCGCGCCCACCTGGTCAACCTGCTGCCCCTGGTCGATTACCTGCTTGAACGTCAACAGGTTGCGTTGAAAGATCTGGACGGAGTGGCGGTCACGGCCGGTCCCGGACTTATCGGCGCCCTGCTGGTGGGGCTGTCCACGGGCAAGGCCCTGTGCCTGGCCGCCGACCTGCCGCTGGTGGGGATCCACCATATCGAAGGACACATCCTGGCCAATGCGTTGACTTCGGACCTGGTCCTGCCCGCGGTGGTCCTGGTGGTTTCCGGCGGGCACACCGAGGTGATCTACATGCCCGAGGTGGGCCGGTACGAACTGCTGGGTGGGACACTGGACGATGCCGCGGGCGAGGCGTTCGACAAGACGGCCAAGCTGCTGGGGCTGCCCTATCCCGGCGGGCCACAGATCGACCGCATGGCTCGCGCGGGCCATCCCGGCCGGTTCAGTTTCCCGCGTCCGTTGAAAAACGATCCCCGCACGGTTTTCAGTTTCAGCGGGCTCAAGACCGCCGTCCGGGTCGTTGTCGACGATCTTCCCCGTCCCCTGTCTGAACAGACGGTGGCCGATGTCAGCTTCGAGTTGCAGGAGGCCATTGTCGATTCGCTCTGCCACCGGTTGTTCCGGGCTGCCCGGGGAAAGCACGTGCCGGCGGTCTACCTGGCGGGCGGTGTTTCCGCCAACAGCCGGCTGCGCGAACGTGTGGCCGAAGAAGCCAGCCGTTTGAACCTCCATTTCCTTCCGCCGGAACCGGTTTATTGCACCGACAACGCGGCCATGATCGCCTACGCGGGATGGTGCCATTTTGCCGCCGGACGGCGCGACAGCCTGGATCTGGACAGCTTCCCTCGCAAACCGCTGACTTCCTGGCGCTAAACTCCCCTCCAAACCGAAAAAAGGCATACGGTTTGCCCTGATTCTGCCGATAAAAAAGCAGAATCTTGGTGGGGTGGTATGCCTTGCTTCCGACGAAGAGGGAAAATATGACCGCGAAAGCGCGCATTCTTATTGCGGACGACGAACCGCATATCAGGCGGATTCTTCAGTTCCTGCTGGAACAGGAGGGTTTCGAGGTCCATATGGCCGAAGACGGGGAGGAGGCCTGGAAAGCCGTGGCCAGCTTCCAGCCCGATCTGGTTCTGCTGGATGTCATGATGCCACGCATGGATGGTTTCGCCGTTCTCGAGATCGTCCGCGCCGGGTTCGAGACAGCCCGTCTGCCGGTGATCCTCCTGACCGCAAAGGGCGAGGAACAGGACAAGGTCAAAGGCCTGGCCGGCGGGGCGAACGACTACATCGTCAAACCGTTCAACCACGATGAACTCCTGCTGCGGGTGACCAACCTGCTCGAGGCCACCAGGCGTGAACGCGAAGCCAACCCCCTGACGGGCCTGCCCGGCAACCGGGCCATCGATCGTGAGATACAGGACCGGATCGCCACCGGCCAGGAATTCGGATTCATGTATATCGACATGGACCGGTTCAAGAGTTTCAACGACAAGTACGGCTACTCCCGGGGCGACCGGGCCATTTCCTTCCTCGCGGGCGTTCTGGTAGGGATCACCCAGAAATACGGTTCTGGCAAGGAGTTCGTGGGCCACGTCGGTGGCGACGACTTCGTGGTGGTGACCACTTCGAAGGACGCCGAACGGCTGGCCCGGCGCATCATCCATGAATTCGACGAGGGCAAGGAAGATCTCCACGAGGAAGAAGATTTCAAAAACGGTTACCTGGAAATCGAGAGCCGCAACGGACAGGTCGAACGCTTCCCGCTCGTCACCCTGACCCTGGCCCTGGTCAGCGAATGCCAGGGTCGCTTCGAACATCCGGCTCAGCTGAGCGACACCATGGTCGAGTTGAAACGATTCGGAAAAATGAAACCCCACAGCGTGGTGGTGAAGGAACGGCGGTCCACGGACAAGAACCCGGAACTGATCACCATCAATGTGGACCAGGATCCCACCGACGATCCTGCCGGCGATCCGACCTCCTGACCGGATGGGAACCATGAGCCGATACGTTGACAGCGCCGCAGCGATGTCCCGGACAGACGATCCGGTCGACCGGGTCATGTCCATGGTCATCTCCACCGAGGGGGTGCCCGACCTTGCGCACCTGGCGGAAGCCTTTCTGGCGGCTTGGTCCCTGCAGTCCGGAGTGCTGGCCGCGGCCATTTCCGCGGATCCCGCCGGGACGGTCCTGCTGGATTCCACCTGTATCGGGAACTGTGAATCCTGGTTGATGACGACCCGTAAACTGGCCGCCCGGAGGTCCGATCCCCACCGGGTGGATCTGGCCGGCCGCTGGTCCGATCTCACCGATGCCTGGGAGGCTGACCGACTCGCCGACTCGATCATTATTCAGGGTACGGGCCCGCTGCCCGGGGGTGAACCCTGGTCTGAAGCCGACCATGGTTTCGAACCGGTGTCCTGCGCCGGTTGGCTGGCTGCTCCAATCGAATTGCGGGGGAAGGTGAAGATCATTTTCGTACTGGGCCTGGAAGGGAATCCCGACCAGTTTCCGCAGATCCAGGAAACCATGGTCCGCCTGGTGAAAGCCTTGTCACCGGTGGCTGCGGTGTGGTCCGAAACACTGGCCCTGACCGCACGTCTGCGCCAGGCTGATGATGAAAACAAGGCCCTGGCCCGGCTCAACCGTCTGCAAGGGCGGTTCGTGGCCATGGCCAGCCACGAATTCAAGGCACCTTTGACCTCGATCACCGCCTACGCGGATGTCCTTGGGGAACAGCTTACGGACACTGATTTTCCTCATGCCGAGGAATTTCTCGGCGTCATCCGGAACGAAGCGGGCCGGTTGTTGCGGATGGTGAACCGGATCCTCGATTTCACCCGCATGGAGCACGGATCCCGCCTGCTGGAACAAAAACCCGTGGACATGGAATCCCTGGTCACCGATACGGTCCGGTCCCTGAATCCCATGATCACCCGCAAGGATCTGGTCGTCACCGTGGATGCGCCCGTGGGCCTTCCGCGGGCGGAAGTGGATTCCGACCTGATACGGCAGGTGCTGGTGAACCTCATGCACAATGCCGTGAAATTCACGCCGCGCGCCGGAACGGTCACCATCCGGCTGGAAGAAAAGGAATCGGCAGTCGCGGTCAGCGTGATGGACGACGGGCCGGGTATTCCCCCGGAGGACATCCGGCGCATATTCCGGGAATTCTACAGGGCCGATGACGCGGCAACCACCGAGGTGGGAACCGGCCTCGGCCTGACCATCGCCCGGCACATCATCAATCTCCACGGTGGGCATATCGAGGTCGAACGGAGAACCGAAGGCGGATCGGTTTTTCGATTCCTGGTTCCCAAGGAAATGGGTTCCATGGCCTCGCTGGCCGACGTACTGCACCGGCCGATAGACCACAAGGAGGGTGCGCGCCTGGTGGAAAGCCTTCTGTCCTTCCTGGCCGAAATGACTGGTTCACGCACCGTGGTCATGCTTCTGCGGGACGGCAACGGGGCCATGGTGCCGGTGGGTGCCCTGGGCCTGGACCTGGAGGCGGCCAAACCCCTGCCCATGATTGAAAACCCGGGCTGGACCCGGTTTCTGGAACGTGGGGAAGCGGTGATGGATCCGGGTGCCCTGGTCAGGGACCTGGGGTGGTGTCCGGTGAGGTGTGTCACGGAAGACAGCCGGATGTACGCGCCACTGGGCTCAGGGGAAAGTGCCCTGGGCTGTGTTATCCTGGGGCGCCGTCGGGGATTGGAAACCTATGACAAGACCGACCTGATCCAGCTGTCGGTCCTTTCCGAGATCGTCATGACCGCCTTGAGTAATCTGGAAACGGGCCTTTCCGGGGCGACGGCCACCGTCAGGCTCCTGCTCAGGATCCGCCGGAACGGAGTACCCACGGCCACGGCACAGTCGCTGGCCCTGACCGAAAAACTGGGCCACAGGCTGGGCCTGAACAGGGCCGAGATCAAAAAGCTGCAACTGGCCACCGTGCTGCACGACGCCGGCATGGCCCAGGTGGAGGAGGAGATCGTCCTGGGCGAATCGGAGCTGAGCCTGGATGAACGGGACGAGGTGAATTGCCACGTGGATCAGATCGTTGATCTGCTGGGGCCCCTGTTGCAAGACGCGGCCATCGAAAAGATCATCCGTCATCATCATGAACAATTCGACGGGACCGGTTATCCCGACGGCCTGGTCGGAGAAGACATCCCCCTGGGTTCCCGGCTCATGGCCGTGATCGACACCTGGTTCTCCCTGACTAGTTCCCGGCCTTTCCGCGACGGCTTGTCACCGGAAGAGGCCCACAAAGAAATCCTCGCCCACGCCGGGACACAGTTCGACGGGCGGGTTGTCACCGGATTCACCGAGGTTCTACACAACGAGGGCGTTTTGATCGACGCACCAACTGCCGCCGGGCCCTCCCGGTCCGGCTCTTGAGGAGAGATCATGAGGGATTCCCCGCGGATTCTCATCGTTGACGATGAGAAACCCATTTCCACCCTGCTCGCCCAGACCTTCGAGCAGGAGGGACATGAGGTGGCCAACGCCTTCGACGGCATCGACTGCATGAACAAGATGGCCACTTTCAGACCGGACGTGGTGATCATGGACATCATGATGCCCAAGCTGGACGGGGTGGACACCACCCGGCTCATCCGACGGAACCAGAGCTACAGCGACACAATCGTGGTGGCCCTGTCGGCCAAGTCGGACGAGGAGACCCGACGCAGGATGAAAGAAGCCGGGGCCAACCTGTTCATGAGAAAACCATTCGTCATCGCCAAGCTTCTGGCCCGGGTTTCGCGCATGCTGGAAATCCGTTCGGAATCGCGTTGAGGTAACGCAGGATGTTGCTGACGACCACCACACCGACTGTGGCCAATCCCTTCATGGGCATGGTCGCCGCCGTGACCGTGCCGGCGCCAGTGGTGGTACTGCTGGTGGCCATCACGGCCATCGGGGTGTGGGCCCTCATGATGTGGCTGAGGATCCTGGCAAGCCGCCGGCGCTTGCAGCAGAAGGCCGAAATCCTGCGTCAGCGGTCCCGGACCCTGGAGAACATCCTGGCGGTATCGGCCCGCATCAATGCGACGCGCAATCTTTCCGAACTCACCGACAAGGTGACCACTGCGGTGGAAGATGTCAGTGGGTTCAGGCGGATCGTTTTGTATCTGTGGTCCGACACCACCAAGGCCTTCGAGGCCCGGTCCATGGCCGGCGTCTCCCCGCAGGAGCAGGCCAAATTGGCCGGCACCCAGATCCTGGCCACGGACTATGACGAATTGATCCGGGAAGAATACCGGTATTCCAATTGTTACCTGCTGGATGCGGTGGGCGAAAGCAGCCCTGGTTTCATTGGCAGCATGGACCTGCTGCCCGACATCCGCCGCTGGAAACCGGGCCAGCGCCTGATCGCTCCCTTGGCTTCGGGAGCGGGCGAGATGGTGGGCTTCCTCGATCTGGCCGAACCCGCCTCGGGACTGGTGCCTTCACCGTCGGAGATCCGGCACCTCGAGTTCCTGACGCGCCAGGTCACCACCGCCATCGAATCCGCCGAGGTCTTCGACCACCTGGCCCGCAACAACACCGAATTGTCCGCGGCCTCGGAAAAGCTGAAGAGCCTGGCGGACATGAAGAAGAACTTCGTGGCCAACATCAGTCACGAGTTGCGCACCCCCTTGACCTCGATTTCGGCCTACTCGGAATTGCTGCAGAAGAACATGGATACCCTGTCGCCCGAATCCCTGGACGAGTTTTTGAAAGTCATCCACGGTGAAAGCGTGAAACTGACGGGGATCATCAACGACATCCTGGATCTGAGCCAGATGGAGAACAACCGCCCGTCCATGAATCAAGTGGACACGGATCTGGTGGGTCTGGCGCGGCACATGGAGGATTCCTGGCAGAACCGCGCCCGGAAGATGAACATCGAGTTTTCCCTCGACACAGGGTCGGAGGCCATCAACATGCCTCTGGATCCGCTGCTCATCCAGCAGATGATGACTCACCTGGTGGGCAACGCCTTCAAGTTCACTCCTGAAGGGGGGCAGGTCCGGGTCGGGTTCCAGGAGACCGGAACCGCTGTCTGCCTGACGGTGCAGGACACGGGCATCGGTATTCCCGAAGACAAGCTCGGTGACATTTTCGAGAGTTTCTACCAGGTCGATTCTTCGGCCACTCGCCAGCATAACGGACAAGGGGTGGGCCTGGCGATCTGCCAGGATATCGTCATCCACCACGACGGCCGTATCTGGGCGGAAAACATCGCGCCTCAAGGGACCCGGATCACCGTGCTGTTGCCGCGGCGGCCGGCAGTCCTTCAGCCGGCTGATCCGGATTCGTTGACGAGCCTGCCTTTCGAGGCGGGAGAATTGATGGAACGGCTGATGCACTGGGTGAGCGAGAGTCTCGGCATCCAGGTGGCAACCCTGATGGTGCCGGACAAGGGAGGCGACCACCTGACCATCCGCGCGGCCATCGGCCTGCCGGAGACCGTGGTCCAGAGCGCCCGGGTCCGCAGGGGATCGGGATTCGCGGGCCGGGTCTGGGAAGATGGGAAAACCCTCCTGGTCGACGATTTGACCAGCGACAACCGTTTCGGTCGCGAACTGAACGAGCCCCGCTACTCCACGGCTTCCCTGCTGTGTGTCCCCTTGAAGGACGGCGAGGATCTGCTGGGGGTCATCTCGGTCAACAACAAGATCGATGGGACTGCCCTGGACCATGACGACCAGGTGTTCCTGGAGTCATTGGCGCCCCGCATCACGCGCCTGCTGACCCGTTACAAGAGCTGGCAGGACGGCGCGCGGGATTTCAATGCCATTCGCGACACCCTGCGTTCAACCACCGCTGTGGGACATCTGCGCCATGAGAGCCTCCTGGAAGTGTGCCAGGAAATCTGTCTCGCCTCGGCCCGCCGGATCATGCTGCCAGGCGATGAGCTGGAGCATCTGGCCTTCTCCCTCCAGTTCTACGACGTGGGGATGGACAGTGTGTCTCCCCGGATCCTGAGCAAACCCGGCCGGCTGGACGAAGAGGAACGGGTGCAGGTCGAAAAACACGTGGATGCGGGACTTGGTATTCTGGAATCACTCCAGCTCGACGCGAAGGTCCGTCAGCTCATCCTGCATCACCACGAGAACTACGACGGGTCCGGTTATCCCGGCGGACTGGCCGGAGAGTCCATCCCGCTGGGATCCCGACTGATCAGGTTGGCCGACACGCTGTCGTCCCTGCTGAGCCCGCGTCCCTGGCGTCGAGCCATGGATCTGGATGAAGCCATGAACGTGATCCGGGGTGGCCTGGGACGGGAATTCTGTCCACGGATGGCCGATGTCTTCCTGACCGAAACCGAAGCCCGCCGGGAGCGCATCATGGATCTGCAGGCCGAGAACGGCGCGGCCGCCGATCCCAACAGAATGGCCCTGGATCGTTCCACGCCGGTTCCCATTTTGATTTGAACCGGGTCTGCATTCAACAACGAGAGGTTTGACCTTGTACAAGGTTCTGGTAGCCGACGACGAACACAACATCCGGAATATCCTCGATTTCACCCTTCACGCCGAAGGGTTTCTCGTCATCTCCGCCCTGAACGGGGAAGACGCTTTCAGGCTGGCGGTCGAGTCCGATCCCGACCTGATCATCCTGGACGTCATGATGCCGGGGCAGGGCGGCGTGGAAACCTGCCGGGCCCTGAAGGCGGACCGGCGCACTGCCTCCATACCGGTCATCCTGTTGACGGCCCTGACGGGCAGGGAAGATCGCGATGCCGGCCGAAAAGCCGGAGCCGACGCCTACATCACCAAACCTTTCAGCCCCAAAAAGGTCACCGACGCCGTGCAGGATCTGCTCGGCGTGACCACTGACTGAGGGCGCCACCGATAGGCCATGGACTCGCCGGTCGGGGCGCGGTAGAATCCGCCCCTGATCAACCCGACGACAGATCGGCCACCGGTGAATTCCCCCATGGGGTTTGAGGCTTCCTTGACCCAGCTTGTCGAAATCGTTCTGCCCGTGCCTTTGGTCCAGGTGTTTTCCTACCGGTTCCTCCCCGAGCAGGATTCTGGTGGGAAGGCCAGCCTGGAACCGGGTGATCTGGTGGTGGTGCCCTTCGGCCGGCGCCGGGAAGTGACGGGCCTGGTCGTGAAGGTGGCCGATCTGGCGCCGGATGTCCGACAGGTCGGCGGTGTCAAGCTGCGGGACGTTACCCGGGTTCTTCCCCCGGAGTACAGGATCACAGGCGACCGGATGCGACTGGCCCGCTGGATGGCCGCCTATTATGTCCTTCCCCTGGGTGAAGTCATTCCCCTGTTCCACCCTCCCTCACCGGGAACCCGAGCCCGAGGCACGGGAAAGGATTCCTCGCAGAGTCCGTATCCCGACGTGGATCCCCAGGACATCACCCTGACCGCCGCCCAGGACCGGGCCGTTCAAGCTGCGGAAAAGATCATGGCGTCCAGGTCATTCGGCGCCCTGCTGCTGCACGGGGTGACCGGCAGCGGCAAGACCGAGGTCTATCTCAACGTCATTTCCCTGGCCCTGGCAGCGGGCCGGGGCGCCATCTACCTGTTGCCTGAAATCGCCCTCACCCCGCAGACCCTGTCCCGGATCTCGGCCCGCTTCGGGGACCGGGTGGCGGCCATCCACAGCGGAATGTCGGCCGGGCAGCGCTGCCGGGTACACGAACAGGCGGCCAGGGGAGAGATCCAGGTGGTGGTAGGACCCCGCTCGGCCCTGTTTGCCCCAGTTCATGACCTGGGTGTCATCATCGTCGACGAGGAACATGAGACTTCATACAAACAGGATGAAAAGCCCCGTTACCACGCCCGGCACGCGGCCCTGATAAGGGGCAGGGAAAACCGGGCCGTGGTGATTCTGGGATCGGCCACCCCGGATCTGGAATCCATGGTCAACGCCCTGGATGGACGTTTCGAACTGCTGGAACTGCCCGACCGGATGGGCGGCACCCTGCCTGGCGTCGAGGTGGTTGACATGCGGGGTGGCGGGAACCCCGAAGGTTTCACGCCCGCCTTGACGAAAGCCATGACCCAAACCCTGGATCAGGGCCGGCAGGTCATTCTCTATTACAACCGCCGGGGATTCGCCAGGGTCCTGCAATGCGCCGATTGCGGAGAAGTGATCATGTGTCCCCACTGCGATATCGGGGTCACCTACCATCTGCGGCCCCGGCGGCTCCTTTGTCATTATTGCGGATTCTCTCGTCAAATTCCGGAGACCTGCCCGGACTGCGGCGCCGAGGAGTTCCTGCCCGCCGGCGGCGGAACGGAAAAGGTGGAGCTGAACCTGCAGGCACATTTTCCCGACGCCAGGATTCTGCGCCTGGATCACGATACCACCCGGCGCCGCGGCAGCCACCGCCGCATCCTGACCGCCTTCGCCAAGGGGGAGGCCGACATCCTGGTGGGAACCCAGATGGTGGCCAAAGGCCATCATTTTCCCAAAGTGGGTCTGGTGGGAGTCCTGGCGGCCGACGATGGTCTCGGCCTACCGGATTACCGGGCGGCCGAGCGGTCCTTCCAGCTGTTGACCCAGGTGGCCGGCCGGTCGGGCCGAACCGAAGCCGGCCGGGTCATCTTTCAGACCTGGCGGCCCGATGATCCAGTCATCCAGGCGGCGGCAGCCCATGACTACGCGGCCTTCCTCGCCGAGGAAACACCCGTGCGGAAAGCCCTGGGCTATCCTCCATACAACCGGTTGCTGCGGCTGGGGGTCATCAGCCGTCGATCGGGTCTCGCCGAGGAAGCGGCGCGTCAGCTGGCCGAGGCAGTCCGCGCCAATCTGAACGGGCCCGGATTGGAGGTGCTCGGCCCCGCGCCGGCGGTATTTCCCCGCCTCAAGGACCGGTACCGATTCCAGATCCTGGTCAAGGGAACCCTGGGCAAAAAGGAAAAGGAATGGCTGGGGGAGTGCTTGAGGAGCTTTAAAGAGGGATTCAGGGGCGTTGACGTGATTCACGACGTGGATCCGGTCTCGATGTATTGAAAATGAAAAAAACCACCATAATAATGGCAATAATTCAGAAAACTGACAAGAATGACAAATGGATTGCCGATAATGAATCTACTATATTGATTCAGGCCCCTTCCGGGCAATTGTCGGAGTTTGTTCCGACCTCCCGGATTCCGAACGTCCCATCTGTGAATGGGTGTGAAAGGAAGTCGAAGTTGCGATCTCTCAAGTGTACCACCGTGTCCCCGCGGGGATTCCTTTTGTTGTCGAGCCTGATCCTGATAATGACTGTGTCTTCGGTCGCCGCCGGCCAGGACGCTGCCGACATCCAGGATCTGCGGCGTCAGATCGAAGCCAACGGCTGGAATTTCGAGGTCGATGACCACTTCTCCAGCACCCTGACGGCCGAAGAACGGGCCAATCTGCGGGGTTACAAACCCCCTGCGGATTTTCAAAGGGAGTTGGACCGGCATCTGAAGATCTATCCCATCAACAAGGATGAACTTCCCTCCAGTCTGAACTGGGTCGATCTGGATGGCATCACCCCGGTGAAAAACCAGGGCTCGTGTGGTTCCTGCTGGGCGTTTGCGGCCACCGCCCAGATGGAGGCCTTCATCAAGATCTACTACGGAATCGAGACCGATCTTTCCGAACAGCAATCCATATCCTGCAACCCCTACGGGTCCGGCTGCGGCGGTGGCTGGGCTCCCGCTTCGTATTACGTCTTCCAGAATTACGGGGCCGTGCTGGAGAATTGCTTCCCCTACCTGGGAATGGATCCACCTGGCGCTCCCTGTATCCAGGACAATTTCATGAAATACGGGACCATCACCGACTACAACTACATCAGCAACAACGTGGAACAGATAAAGGCGGCACTGCAGTACGGTCCGGTCTGCACCGGAGTTGACGCCAATTCCGCCTTCGAGAACTATGCCAGCGGTTGTTTCGACGCTCCCGGGTACGGGACGAATCACCTGGTACTGATCGTTGGCTACGATGACCGGAGCTGTGACGGGAACGGGGCCTGGCTCATCAAGAACAGCTGGGGACCCGGTTTTGGCGTGGGCGGTTACATCACTGTCCAGTACGGGGCCGGTTCCGTCGGGACGAGCGTGACCCAGCTCGTTTACTCCGTACCGCCGGTGTCCATCGACATCGACCCGGAATTCGGCCAGACTCCCCTTTACGCAGACCAGTATGTGGACGTTTCGTGGACCACGGCGGGTGACCCGGTCGGCAACGTGGACATCTGGCTGGGCATCGACGGGGATTGCCATGACATCCTGGTGGAGGAAAACGTACCCAACGCGGGTTCCTATTCCTGGATGGTACCCAACCTGGGTACCCACTTCGCCAGCCTGATCATCTTCCCCAGCTCCGGCATCGAGGCGGGGTACGATTTCACGGAATCACCCCTGACGATCATCGGCCACAAGACCCGCTACGTTTCGCCGGCGGGCAGCAATACGCCTCCCTATGAAACTCCGGCAACCGCTTCCCATACCATCGGGGCCGCGGTGACCGCCTGCACCGGCACGGACACCGTCCTGGTGACGGGAGGGGATTATGTCGAAGGCGTGACCGTCAACCAGACGGTGATGATCCTCGGATCCTGGGATCCGACCTTCAGCGTCCAGGACATGCAGAGCCATCCGACCCGCCTGCAGGGCGGCAGCACCGGCCTTCGGTTTCGCGAAGGTTCGGGAGATTACGGCGGCGTCGGGGAGATCGTGTTCCACGATTGCACCGGTGGCATCACCACCCTGCCCGCGAGCGGACGCCATGGCGGCGCCATCTACAGCCTGGGCGCTTCGCCCACCATCCGTAACTGCGTGTTCGAGGACAACCGGGCCGCTCCCGGTACCGGCACCGGCTACGGCGGCGCCATCTGCTTCATCGACGGGACGCCCACGGTGGAGAATTGTGAATTCACCGGAAACATTGCCAGCAGTGGAGGCGCCATCGGGGTGTTCGGAACCGCGGTGGTCACGTTGACCAACTGCACGTTCACCGGCAACGGGTGCAGCGATAGCATGGGTGGTTTCAAGGGAGGTACTTTCCTGGTCGAAGGAGCCTCCCTGACCGTTGAAGGCGGCAGTGTGTCCGGCGGCAGAAACGTGTTCAAGGGCGGTGCCCTGGCCATGAC
>DAOWLV010000424.1 GCA_030643455.1 Candidatus Krumholzibacteriia bacterium
ATCGCCAACCTGGCGACTGCCGAGCTTGTGGCAGCTGGAACATTTTTTCAGACCATTGAGATGGGAATGGGGACTGCTCAAAGGCCCGGGCGAAAGCTGCGCCAAAGCCGTGTTGTTGATACTTAATATCAAAATTACCGTGCAATAAACCAATGCAGGCGTCAGGTATGTCCCCCCGAGAGGTCGCCGCCGGGTAAAAATGCCATCAGTAGTCATTGCTCCCGAATTCCCAGGTGTAACCCAGGGCCAGGGCCACGGCGACATGCACGATCATGACCAATATCATGATGAGAGCAAACGGTTTATGAAAAACGTGCCACCAGTGGAACAGGTCCCGGATCAGGTGAAAAAGATGCAGCCGTCTGGTCTGCAAAACCCAGTCCCGCGCCAGTTTTCGGGTCTTAAGACCCGGTTGGCGTGGAAATCCTATCAAATTGATCTGCAATTGGCGAGCCAAAGTCAGATTGACCACCGGCAGGATCACCAGGGCCACCGGGGCAGGCCGGTTTTCCAGCGGTCCGAGGGCCAGTTTTTCCAGGGCGTCCACCCCCTTCTCTCCCACCCCGTGGTTCTGTGAAAGCTCGACCAGGATGGCTTCGTTGCGGGATTCGATATCGTCGCTGCTCAGGGTTTCGCCCAGCACGTTGCGGGGAATCTGTTGGTAGAGATAACGGCCGACCACACCGCTGAGGGCTACGGCAACCATCGACCAGTAGCTGACCGCCACCAGGCCGTCCACCTTGAAGGAAGTGTGCAAGGTGATCAGGATGGGGCCAACCACGCCCATGAAAATGTGGTATCTGAGCCAAACGCTCAGATCGCCCCAGCGCTGCATGAACTTCAGGCGTTTTCGCAGTGAGTACACCAACAGGGTGACGAGCATCACGCTGCCGAGAATCCCCAGCCCGTGACCAACACGTCCAGCCGGTCTCATGGCGCGGAAATTTTCGTGATGGGGCCGCTCCGCCAGGGGCGTGGTGTAATAGTCGGATCCCGTCCATAGAACCCAGGCGATCAGTCCAGCCACCGCCACACTCATGATGACCAGAATCACTGAATGAATCGAATTGTTCCTGTCCGCCATGGCGTCCCTTCCCTGATAATTTCCTGGGGGAAAATCTTACCGGTCTTGCCATATAACCACGATCAGGCAGAAATCCGCCTCCCTTTTCTGGAACCCCGCTGCCATCAGCCCGCCCAAGGGTAGACTTCCCGCTTTCGGGGAATTAGGTTAACTTCCACGAATTCGGATCCCAGTCACCTCCATACGCCCCGCAAGGGCGTGATGTCCCCGAAAGGCCGAGCAACGTCATGAACGACGACCCCAATCTGGAATCATGCTCCGAAGAAGAAGGCGAGAACCTGGATTTCATCCGCGCCATGGTCAAGAGTGACGTGGATGCCGGCCACAACGACGGCCGGGTGCATACCCGCTTTCCCCCCGAGCCGAACGGCTACCTGCATATCGGCCACGCCAAGGCCATCCTGCTGAGCTACAGCATCGCCCAGGAGTTCGGCGGCAAGTTCAATCTGCGCTTCGACGATACCAATCCCGAGAAGGAAGACGTCGAGTACGTCGATTCCATCAAGGAAGACCTGCGCTGGCTGGGGGCCGACTGGGAGGATCGCGAATTCTACGCTTCGGATTATTTCGACACCCTTTACGAGTGGGCGCAGACCATGATCCGCGAGGGCAAGGCCTATGTCGACAGCCTGGGCGAAGCGGAGATCCGCCAGTACCGCGGCACGGTGACCGAACCCGGCGTCGACAGCCCGGACCGGAACCGGCCGACCGAAGAAAGCCTGGCCCTTCTCGAAGGTATGAAAAACGGTGAATTCGACGAAGGCGCCTACACCCTGCGCGCGAAAATCGATATGGCGCATTCCAACATGAAGATGCGCGACCCGTTGATCTACCGCATCCGCAAGGTGCCCCACCATCGGACCGGCGATACCTGGAACATCTACCCGCTGTACGATTACGCGCATGGGCAGAGCGATGCCATCGAGGGCATCACCCATTCGCTGTGCACACTGGAATTCGAGGTCAACCGGCCGCTGTACGACTGGTTCATCGAGAATCTGCCGGTGCCTTACGAACCCCATCAAACCGAGTTCGCGCGACTTAACCTGACCTATACGGTGATGAGCAAGCGCAAGCTCAAGCAGCTGGTCGACGATGGCGTGGTGGCCAACTGGAGCGACCCCCGCATGCCGACGATCAGCGGGTTGCGTCGGCTGGGCTACACGTCCGAATCGATCCGGCGCTTCATCGATACCGTCGGGGTGGCCAAGCGCAACTCGACGGTGGACCTGGACCTGTTGAAATGGTCCCTGAGAGAGGAACTGAACCGCACGGCCAACCGGGTGATGGTAGTGCTGCGACCGCTGAAGGTGGTCATCACGAACTATCCCGAAGACCAGGTCGAAGAACTGGAGTGCGTGAACAATCCCGAGGATGATGGCGCCGGCACCCGCATGGTGCCTTTTTCCCGCGAGTTGTGGATCGAAAAAGACGACTTCCGCGAAGAAGCCCCGCGCAAGTTCTTCCGGCTCAAGCCCGGCAAAGAGGTGCGGTTGAAGCATGCCTATTTCATCACCTGCGACGAGGTGATCAAGGACGACAGCGGCGAGGTGGTGGAGCTGCGCTGCAGCTACGATCCGGAATCACGCGGCGGCATGTCGCCCGACGGCCGCAAGGTCAAGGGTACCCTGCACTGGGTCTCGGTTCCGCACGCGGTCGAAGCCGAAGTGAGGCTCTACGACAACCTGTTCCGCGAACCGTTCCCCGAAGAGGGGGGCGACTTCATGGCCAATCTGAACCCGGATTCGCTGGAGATCCTGAAAGACGCCAAGCTGGAACCCGGCCTGGCCGGGAAGGAACCCGGCTTCAGGTGCCAGTTCATGCGGCAGGGTTATTTCTGCATCGACAGCCAGGACTCCCGGCCGGAAAAGATGGTGTACAACCGCACCGTCACCCTGAAGGATTCCTGGGCCAAACTCGAAGGCAAAGGCAAGACCGGATGACTGGATGGGGAATGAAGGGGATCCTCGTTGCTACTGCACTGG
>DAOWLV010000444.1 GCA_030643455.1 Candidatus Krumholzibacteriia bacterium
GCAGACGGATGGTCCGCGACTTGTCCAGGAGCGCCTGCATGATCGACTGGCGTATCCACCACACGGCGTAGGAGATGAACCGGTAACCTCGCTTCTCATCGAAGCGGTGCGCGGCCTTCAAGAGCCCCAGGTTGCCTTCGTTGATCAGGTCCGACAGCATCAGTCCCTGGTTGATGTAGCGCTTGGCCACCGAAACCACGAACCGAAGGTTGGCCCTGACCAGGCACTGGAGAGCCTCTTCCTCACCCGCCTTGATTCGCAGGGCGAGAGCAACTTCGTCCTCCCGGGTGATCAGGTCGTAACGGTTGATGTCCCGAAAATAGACCTCGAGGCCTTTCTCGTGCATCGCGGGCAATATATTTCGTCGGCCAGCCATCGGATTCCTCCATGCCAGCGTGGGGGTTGCCTATCAATTCTCCAGTCCACCGTGACGTGGCTGGATCGAAACGTAGTTCTCCATGTTTCCCGTCTTCACGAGAACGGACAGGAGATCACGGCTGGGCGCCAGAAGCGTCCTGACCTGGTCGTATGATTCCAGGTCGATGATCTCGTGTCCGGCAATGGAAACCACAACATCACCCGGGCGGATACCGGCTTCCGCGGCGGGTTGGCCATCCTGCACCACGACGACCATGACTCCGGTCGTTGCGGTGACACCTAGAGCTTCGCTGAGGCGGGAAACCCGTGGGTCCCCACCGTTGATCGAAGCTACCTCCATGCCGAGCCAGAACGCCGCCTGAGCGGCAGCCGCTTCGGACTCCTCCTGTATCCATTCAACGGGACGCACCTGGTATTCATTCCGTTTACCGTCCCGAACAATTATTATTTCCACATCCTGGCCGGGCGCCGACCCGGCGATCAGGAACAAGAGCTGCCGGCGGGATTCCACCTTCTGACCGCCAAACTCCACGACGACATCACCGGGCTGCAGATTGCCGCCCGCGGCCGGGGAACCGTCCACGATGCTGACGACCCGGGCACCGCTGGCCGGCTCACCGGGAACCTCTTCCCCCACCACCTGAACGACATCCTCGGTCGTAATCCCAAGATAACCCCGAATCACCCGGCCATGCTCGCGCAACTGACGGTAAATATTCGTCACGAGGTTGCTTGGTACCGCGAAACCGATCCCCTGACCGCGCTGGTTGATGGCCGTGTTCACTCCGATCAGCCTGCCCTGGACATTCACCAGGGGACCCCCGCTGTTCCCGAAGTTGATGGAGGCGTCGGTCTGGATGAAATCCTGATAACGGGGCGTCAGCCCTCCGATCTTCAGGTCTCCTCTGCCTTTGGCGCTCACCACCCCGACGGTCAGTGTGCTTTCCAGGTTACCGAAGGGATTCCCGATGGCGATGGCCCAGGAGCCCACCTCCACCTGGTCGGAATCTCCGAACTCGAGAACGGGCAGTTTCCGGCCCGCTGGATCAATCCGCAACAGGGCCAGATCGGTATTGGGATCGGTTCCTACCAATTCAGCACGGTATTCACGTTTTTCACCACTGAATCGGATGAATATCGCGTCGGCCCCATCGATGACATGGTGATTGGTGAGGATATCACCGTCCGGATCGACAACGAATCCCGAACCGGTGGAGGGCGACTCGAACCGCCCGCCCTTGCCCTCTTCGTCGGGAAAGAACCTGCGATACATCTCCTGGAGAGAACCCGTGCCGATACCCGCGGAAGTGGTCGAGCGAATGATCCGGATATTGACCACTGCGGGCCGGACGGCCTTGCTGACAGCAACGAAGGGGGAGTCAGGAAGATTGTCGTTCACCTCACCCTGCGCCGAACCGGGCTGCAGAGTGGTAAGAAATACAAGAAGAACAATTAAACCCGGACCAAACAAAAAAGGCCTCACTAACCCATGGCTATGGCTCCGCTGAACCATAGCGACTGGTCGGTGTGACCCTCGATGAATGTTCGATCCAGACTGCATCACGTTTCACCGTCCGTTTATTGCGGAAACCGGTGAAGGAGTAATGCTACCCGGGGTCCCGCGGGGAGGGAATCCCGAGTGTTACAGGGAACAAATAAATCGTATCCGAAACTGATTGAACTGTCAACCCTCTTTTTCAGGGTCGATTTCCTCGGCTTTCTCCTGACTGTCCACATCCCCTGTATTGGGCTCAGCCACCTCTTCGGCCGCCGGTTCGACCAGAATCGCCGATTCTTCGCCCCCTTCGTCCAGAACGGGTTGGGTGATAACGGTTTCGCTTACTGTACCAGCAGCCGCCGTCCGAGCTCGGCGCTGTTTGAAATCCTGCTGGATATTGTCGATTTCCTCGTTTTTCACCTTCAACTCATCTTCCAGACCCCTGATTCGCTCCAGGAGGGTGAGCACGGCCGGATCGGCAAGCAAGTCCTGGCGGTCCTCCTTGATCCCATTGAAGATGAGGCTCCCCAGTTCACCGAACTGGCGTTCGATATCCCGGCTGATCCCGAATTTGTCATAACGCCGGGTGGTGATACGGGCCACCTCGGTCGTCTTGTCTGAGGACACCGTGTACCATTCCATCAAATTCTTTTTCACTTCGTCAAATAAGGACATGATCGCCTCCTTGTCCGGCACCCTAGCCGGAAACGATTGGGAATCCGGGCCGGTCCCGGATCCCGATTCCTGTTGCCAGCGCCGCAATGATCCTGCAGATTATGCGGCATGAATGAATTGAAACAACCCACGGCCATTATCGTGGCCGATTCCCATTTTCATCTGATTCCCGATCAGCCCGAGCTCCAGCGGGTGGCCAGGTTCCTGGAACTTCTCGAACTGGCCGCCCAGGCGGACCACCTCGTCCTGTTGGGAGAC
>DAOWLV010000120.1 GCA_030643455.1 Candidatus Krumholzibacteriia bacterium
TCCATCCGGCCGGAAACCCTCTGGGAATTGTCCGAAAAGTACTACAGTGCGGTGCCAGGCCTCGATTTCGAGCAGTTTCGCCATTACCTGCAGTGGGACGACAAGGTGGACAATACCCTGCTGGACTACCTGGACAAGTTCCATGTTCCCCTGCAATACACCCAGTTCTACGACAATATCCGGCGCATTTCCTACGAGCTGGCCGAAGACGCCTGGAACGACGGCATCCGCCTGCTCGAACTGCGCATGAATCCCCTGATCCACCGCCGGGCCGGCCTGACCACCCGCCAGGTCATCGCTGCCACCCGCAAGGGGTTTTCCACGTTCGGGGCCGAACATCCCGAATTCCGGGCGGGGATCATCGTCATCGCCATGCGCAATCACGGGGGCAACATGGCCCGGATTCTCCTTCGCGAAGTCATCGGGGAAAAAGAGGAGTACCATGCCGGCGTGGGGGTGGTGGGTTTCGACATCGCCGGCCACGAGGCACCCTACCCGCCGATGCTGTTCAAGGACGCCTACGATCTGGCCACCACCATGGGCCTGAAGAAAACTGCCCATGCCGGCGAAAGCGAGGGACCTGAACGCATCTGGGAAGCCCTGGAGTATCTGGGCCCTCACCGCATCGGCCACGGCACCAGCGCCGGGCAGGATCCCGAGTTGATCAAGCGCCTGGCCCGGGACGGGATATACCTCGAGGTCTGCCTCTCGTCGAATCTCCAGACCGGGGCGGTGACCGACTTGAAGGATCATCCCCTGCCCCGTTTCCTGGACGCGGGGGTCAAGGTGGCCCTGTGCACCGACAACCCCACCGTCAGCAGCACCAGTCTGTCCCGGGAATATGAACTGGCCATGGATCATTTCGGCCTCAGCGAAAACGATGTGGTGGAATTGGCCCGGATGTCCTGCCAAGGCACCTTCCTGGCTGCGGGTTGCCATTGCGAATATCCACCCGCGGACTGATCCGGATTGCGGCGCCCGGGCTCGCGGGTTAGCTTGCCGGTGACGACAACATCCAGTTCACGGAAAACCAGGGAGCGGTATCGATGAGGCGGAAGATCAAGCGCATAGCCATACTCACCGGTGGGGGCGACGTGCCCGGCCTGAATTCGGCCATGAAGCAGGTCGTCGACCGGGCCCGCAAGGCGGATATAGAGGTCATGGGCTTCCGGCGGGGCTGGAGCGGCCTGGCCAACTACCGGATCGACGGCGATCCGGATTGGAACAGCCAATGGGTCGGCAAGCTCGACTGGAGTCAGGTGCGCACCATCGATCGCACCGGGGGCACCTTTCTGCACACCTCGCGCACCAATCCGGCCAAGGTCAGGGAAAAGGACATGCCGGACCATCTGCGTACCAAGGGCATGAAGTATCCCGTCGATATCACCGACACCATCATGGCCAACCTGGAGAGCCTGGAGATCGATGCCCTGATTCCCATCGGCGGTGACGACACCCTCAGCTACGCTGCCCTGTTGAACGAAGCCGGCTATCCCCAGGTGGCCATTCCCAAGACCATGGACAACGATGTCTACGGCACCGACTACTGCATCGGGTTCGGGACGGCCATCACGCGGTCGGTGCAGGCCATCAACGATCTGCGGACGCCCATCGGCAGCCACGAACGGATCGGATTGATCGAGCTGTTCGGACGCAACAGTGGTGAGACCTCCCTGGTGGCCAGCTACCTGGCCAATGTGGATCGCGCCATCATTTCGGAAGTCCCATTCGACGTGGAGAAGCTGGCCGAAATGGTTGCCCAGGACAAGGGCCGCAACCCCAGTCACTATTCCATCGCGACCATCAGTGAAGGGGCCGTACCCATCGGTGGCGAGGTCGTGGAGACCGGTGAGGAAGACGCCTACGGCCACAAGAAGCTGGGCGGGGTGGGGATGTGGACGGCGGAAAAAATCAAGAAACTGACGGGAAAAGACGTTACGTATCAGCAATTGGGGTATATGATGCGCTGCGGTCCTCCCGACGCTCTGGACCGCATGGTGGCCATGAACTTCGGAAACCTGGCCATGGACATGCTTCTCGACGGAGCCAGTGGTTTGATGACCGCCCTGCAGGACGGCAAGTACACCACGGTCGGGTTGAATTCGGTCATCGAAGGCGTGAAACGGGTGGAAGTGGACCGATTCTACGATGTGGATGAATACAAACCCGTGATCCGGAGAGTCCAGAATCTACCCATGTTCCTGAGGTAAACGCCGGAGTTGCCCCTTTTACCCATGAGACGAAGCCGAATCCTGCGAATCTTCATTTCCCTGGTGGTTTTCGGGGCCGCCGGGTATCTCCTTCGCGGCTACATTACCGACGATACCTTCATCCACCTCCGCTACGCGCAGAATCTCCTGGAACGGGGGGAATTCTCCTTCAATCCCGGCGACCGAACCTATGGCGCCACCAGTCCCCTGTGGGTATTCGGCCTCGCCCTGATGATGAAGCTCGGTCTGGCGCCGATGGCCGCGGCCTGGGTCTTTGGCGCCATCTGCGGTCTGGTCCTGATTCTGGCGGCCGATACGATCATCGAACGGTTGACTTTCGGCTCCCAGTGGAAATTCCTCCTGATGCTCCTGGTGGTCAGTGATGTCTGGTTTCTGCGGTGGACGTTTTCCGGCATGGAAACGCCACTGGCCACTGCCCTGCTGGTCGTCCTGATGATTCCGCTCGTTTCCGGCCGTACCAAGGGTCCCTTGTGGCATCGTTATCTCATCTGGGGCGTGGGAGCCGGCCTGGCAGGATTGGTCCGCCCCGAGTTCCTGGTGATGGGACCCCTGGCGGCGCCCTGGCTGCTCTGGTTCGAGTATTTCCGCGCCGCCAGTATGGACGGAAAAAGCGGCCGCAGCCAGGCCCGGCCCCACGCTCCGCTGGTCGCGGCGATCTCCGGCTGGTTTCTGGTGGTTGGGCCCTGGTTGATCTTCGCCTGGTTCTCTTTTGGAAGGATCTTCCCGGAAACCGCCAGCGCCAAGAGCATCGGTTTTTCGCTGAATCCCGTCCTCTGGTATCCGTACCTGTACCGGTCGGTCGGTCTGCTGGCCGTATCCCAGGGATTTCTCTGGGGTGGGTTGCTTCTCCTTATCCTCCTGATCCTCAGACGTCATAAATACCTCGAAGACTACGCGGTCCAGAATCATTATCAGAATCCGGCTCATGACGAGACCGAACGGGATACCCGATCCACTTCCACCGGGATGGGTCCCTGGTCTGTCTGGGGGCCGGTGGCCATGATCGGCATCACCGCCACCTGGGTGGTTGTTCTGCTGGGCGGGCTGGCGGCGCGGCAGGTCTGGGTCATTTCCCGTTACGTCAGTCCCTTGACGCCCGTCATGCTCATGGCCATGAGCGTGGTTACGGAATGGCTGATGCAAGGCGTGGCGGTCACGGTTTCCATCCGAAAGACCGGACGAGTCATCATCCTGGTGGCGGTGGTCGCGACCCTGTCCTTGAACTGGTGGGTCTTCACCAGCGAGGTGCTGCCCCATGCCCGCAAGTTCCCTGTCGGAGTGCGGGAATGTTACCTCGAGATGGGGGCCTGGTTGCGGGACAACACTCCCGAGGATACGGTGGTGGCGGCCCTGGACATCGGGGCGGTGGGCTTTGCCAGCGAACGCAGGGTGCTGGACCTGATGGGGCTGGTCAGTCCGGAAATCCTCGAGCTGGGTCTGGAGATGGGTTTCCAGGAGATGGTGGCCAGCGGTGACTGGTTGCGTGCGGGCACCCGGCCGGGGGACACCGCCGGTGCGCCGGATTATCTGGTTGACCGCAGCGAGGGACTTCCCCGCTGGAAGGGTCGAACCGTGCACGGCATCCGTTTCGAACTGCTGGATACCTGTATCATCGAAGGGGTGGGCCTCACCGCACCCGGGCCCTGGACGGTGGCCCTCTACCGCCTGGTCGCTGAAGAAACCAGCGTCAAATCCTCAGAAGGCGGGTAGTTGTCCGCCGCCAGCCGCTTGACGACCATCACGCTGACATCGTCCTCGAAGGGGCGGCCATCCCCGAAATCACGCACTTTTTGAATGATCCTGCCGGCAATTTCCTCGGCCGAATCTTCGCGGCAGTCCTGGATGGTCCTGATCAGGCCCTCACGTCCGAATTCCACGATATCGTCCTCGTCGGATTTGTTTCGGGGGTCCTCCCGCTCGGTGACACCGTCGGTGAATATGACCAGGACCTCGCCGGGTTTCATGGTGGCGTACCCGCGCCGGTAGACCGCGTCGGGCAGGGGGCCGAGCACCGGACCGCAGGTCTTCAGTTCGTAGACCTTGCCCTCGTTCGATACCAGCAGGGGCGGGCAGTGGCCGCCGTTGACGTAAGCCAGATTGCCCGATTCCTCCAGCTCCGCGTAGAACAGGGAGATGAAGCGACTGGTCAGACCGCTGCGGTGGATCACCCGGTTAAGGCGGCTGATGGTCGCGGTGATTTTTTCCCCTTCGGCCTGCCCCATGCGCATGCCGATGACCACGTCGCGCGCCTGCAGGGCCGCCGGTAGTCCGTGGCCGCTGGCATCGGCGAGCATCAGGCCGATTATGCCTTCCTCGACCCGCTGCACATCGTAGACGTCGCCTCCGACCTCCTCGGCGGGGTGGCTCACAGCGGCGATCTCGTACCCCTCCAGCATGGGCAACCGCCGGGGCAGGAGGGAATGCTGGATGGCCTGGGCCTGCTTCATCTTGTTGACGTAGGCTTGTTCCCGGAGTTTCAGGCCGGTCGTCGCCCGGATGGTTTCCAGCAATACCAGCAGATCGTCCTCGCTGCCGTGGTGCCGTATGCCCAGGCTCAGGATATAGGATGGATCGCGCCCGAGAAGGATGGCTGCCGAATCCATGTCGCTGAACTGGGCTTCCAGGTCGGGATCCCAACCGGGGGACTTGGGGGAGATGACCCACAACCGGTGTCGCTGGATGTCCTTCACCACCTGGTATTCCTTGCTGACGGTCTTGCCGGCGATCTGCGGTCCGTGTCCACTGATGCTCTTGATCAGGAGGTAGTCCAACTCCCGTTCCACGTACAGCCTGCCGCTGACAACCCCGAAAGCGGCCGTGTCGTCGCTTTCGACCAGCAGATGCAGGATATCCACCAGCATCTTCTCGTCGCCGGCGGAATGGTCGATCCGGTCCAGTAGGTTTTCCACGGTTCGGTACAAATGCTTGTGCAAAAGAGTCCTCCGGTTTTCACGTGCCGTTGCTGGGTATTAGTTGCGGGGAAGGTATGTCCAAAGCGGCCGTTCAGCCATCATCTTACAATATATTATTTTTTGTCTGCAACTGTTCGGTTCCGCCGGCGTTTCCAGACCCACCCGGTTCCGGGACTGGACGCGGCCCCGGGACGGGGATATCGTATCTTTTAAAGAACTCCGAATTCTTGACCGGCCCGTCATGCCGGCCACCGCAACGAAAGGGAACATTCGTGGACGACGCAGCCAGGATCGATGCCTTGAGAGACCACTACCTTGCCATGCGCACCGAAGTGGGGAAGATCATCGTGGGACAGGATGCCGTCATCGAGGAGATGATGATCGCCCTGTTTTCAGGCGGGCACGTATTGCTCGAAGGTGTACCTGGTCTGGCCAAGACCCTGCTGATCAGCAGCCTGGCCCGGGTCATGGATCTCAGTTTCAACCGCATCCAGTTCACCCCGGACCTGATGCCCAGCGACATCACCGGATCGGAGATCCTGGAGGAGGATCACGGGACGGGCCGCCGGGAATTCAAGTTCATCAAGGGCCCCATTTTTTCCAACGTGATTCTCGCCGACGAGATCAACCGCACCCCGCCCAAGACCCAGGCCGCCCTGTTGCAGGCCATGCAGGAGCGCCAGGTCACCACCGGCGGGCACACCTTCGACCTCGACCCTCCGTTCTTTGTTTTGGCCACCCAGAATCCCATCGAACAGGAAGGGACCTACCCCCTGCCCGAAGCCCAGCTCGACCGTTTCATGTTCAACGTGCTGATCGATTACCCGACCTATGCCGATGAAGTGACCATCGTGGAAACCACCACCGGTTCTCACGAAATGGAATTGAACCGGGTTCTCGACGGCGCGGACGTTCTGGGCAACCAGGCCCTGGTTCGCCAGGTGCCGGTGGCTGAAAACATCACCAGTTACGCGGTTCGGCTGGTGCGGGCCACCCGGGTGGGCAGCGGCGAGGAGGTTGAACCGGCCAAGGAGTACCTGGCCTGGGGAGCGGGGCCCCGCGCTGCCCAGTACCTGATCCGCGGCGCCAAGACCCGCGCCCTGCTGGACGGCCGCCCCACGCCTGACCTGGAAGACATACGGCGCCTGGCCCTGCCCGTGCTTCGGCACCGGTTGGTATCGAATTTCCACGCCGAAGCGGAAAACATCAGCAGGGACAGGATCGTCGGCATGATCCTCGACGAGGTGGCCCCGTGAGCAGCCCGCTGCTGACCCCGGAGCTCGTCGGCCACCTCGGCCGGCTGGATCTGGTGGCCCGCCTGGTGGTCGAGGGTTTCCTGACCGGCCTGCACAAGAGTCCCTACCACGGTTTCAGCTCCGAGTTTGCCGAATACCGCCAGTACATCGCCGGGGAGCCCGTGGCCCACATGGACTGGCGGGTCTACGCCAAGACCGACCGGCACTACCTGAAGGTTTTCACCGAAGAAACCAATCTGCGGGCCACCCTGCTGCTGGACTGCTCGGCCAGCATGGACTTCACCGGAGATGAGAATCGTCCCACCAAGAAGGCCTATGCCAGCTACCTGGCGGCGGCCCTCAGTTATCTTTTGCTGCGCCAGAACGACGCGGTGGGCCTGGTGACCTTCGACGAAGCCCCCCTGGCCATGGTGCCGGCCCGCTCCATGCGCAAGCAGCTGTTCCAGGTCCTGAAGGTCCTGGACGATCTGCCCAGCGGATCGGGCACGCGTCTGGGCCGGGTGCTGCACCGGGTGGCGGAACGGGTTCAGCGGCGCGGTCTGATCCTGCTGCTGAGCGACCTGATGGACGACCCGGACCGGATCATTTCCGGGTTGAAACATTTTCGCCACATGGGCCATGAAGTGGTCGTGTTCCAGATCCTGGATCCGCGCGAAGTGGATCTCGGTTTCGAGGGGGAGGTCGAATTCGAATCCCTCGAGGAGCCCGGCCGAAAAATCCGGATGGAGCCGTCCCACCTTAGGGAAAGCTACATGCAGCGTTTCGAACAGTGGCGGGCCACCCTGCGCCGGGAGTGCCGTCGGCAGCTGGTGGATCTGGTGGAAATCACCACGGACACCCCCTTCGAAAAGGGCCTGGGCGCATATCTCCAGAAACGGCGGCGGATGTACTGATGCCGTTGTCCTTCCTCAATCCCTCCCTGTTGTTCGGGACCGCGGCGGCTGCCCTGCCGATCATCATCCATTTTCTCAGCCGCCGCCGCGTCCAGCGCCAGCTCTTCAGCGACCTGCGGTTCTTGGACGAGGTCCAATCCCGGCAGGCGCGCAGTCTGGGCATCAGGCGCTGGCTGCTGCTGCTGTTGCGGGTGCTGGCGATTCTGCTGGTGGCCCTGGCCGCGGCGAGTCCCCGCTGGGGAGGAGTCGGAACCAGCAGCGGCGATCGTTCCGTCCTGTTCATCATCGATACCAGCGCCAGCATGGGAACGCAGATGGATGAGGGAACCCGCCTGGACGAAGCCCTGCGGGGCTGTGAGGAAATGATCCGGGCCCTGCCAGGTGGCGCGGCGGTCCAGGTCATCACCGCCGGCAGCCTCACCGCTTCGGTGTTCGGGGATTGGCTTCCCGCCGGCGCGGGGGTAGTGAGCGGGTTGTCGGTGGTTCGGCTGACGGACGGACCATTCGACCTGCCGGCCGTGCTCAGGGAGTCCGCCCGTGCGGTGGCCCGAGCGCCCGGCACGCCGGTGGAGGTCGTTTTGTTGAGTGACCTCCAGGTGACCGGGCCGGACATCCGCCTGCCTTCTGCGGCCGCGAGGCTCAACGAAGCCGGAGCGACCCGGTTCCTTGTGCGCCGGATCGGAAGCGAAGTTTCCGGAGGAGGGATTCTGACCATCGACCTGCCGGCCAGGGCCATCCGGCCGGGTGAAAACATCACGCTGCGGGCCCGTGTGCTTCCAGCCTACGACGAACAGGTTTTTTCCCTCGAACTGGACGGCAAACAGGTGGCCGA
>DAOWLV010000102.1 GCA_030643455.1 Candidatus Krumholzibacteriia bacterium
GCAGTTTGTCCCATCCTCAAACTGATCGTCAAGGTTGAAAATGGACATTCAGGATGGAAATCGGTTTTGGATCAAGGTCATATTCTGTTATAATTTACCCGCCTGGGGAGAATCGAGGACTTTTTCGTCCCTTGAGTTTGGGGGATCGATTGGCCAGTTATCTGAAACACGTATACTGGGATCTCAAGGACCCGATCGGTCGTTTCAACTACTGGAATGCGATCTGGTCACGGTTGCCCGGCAAGGCTGGCGAGGTACTTCGCCGGCACCGGATTTCCCGGTATTTCGCGGCGGCCGGCAACAACCTTCTGATCCAGCAAAACGTATATTTTCGGGGCATCCACAAATTGAAGGTGGGCAACGATGTCGGCCTGGGCATTGGCAGCTTCCTGCAGGCCTCGGGCGGGATCACCCTGGGTGACCGGGTACTGCTCGGCCCTGATGTGAAAATCTGGTCGATCAACCACGTGTTCAATGACCCGGACCAACCCATTGTCGAGCAGGGTTACGAATACGAGGAGGTCGTCATCGGGGACGACTGCTGGCTCGGGATGTCCGTGATCATCCTGCCTGGCGTCCATCTGCCACCGGGGTGCGTAGTTTCCGCCGGCAGCGTGGTCGGCAAGAAGTCCTACCCTGCGTGGTCGATTCTCGCTGGGTATCCGGCTCGTGTCATCGGCAAACGTCGAATGCTTTCCACTCCCGCTCTTTAACGAACCGACCCCACCTGTTTTCCAGGACCGGTCAGCCCACCAGGCGGCAGCCCATGGCGATGGACAGGAACTTGGATTCCTCACTGTCGGCGCGGCTGGTCAGGACACAGGGCGCTGTGGTGCCCACCACGGCCGCGGCCAACCGGGCGCCCGACAGAAGAGTCGAGCTCTTGTAGAATATGTTCCCCGATTCGATGTTCGGAAAAACCAGGATGTCGGCGTTGCCCCCCACCGGCGACTTGAGGCCCTTGATACGGCAGGCTTCCGGAGACAGGGCCACGTCCAGGGCCAGAGGCCCATCCACAATTGCCCCGCTGAACTCCCCATTGCGCGCCATCTCCGCGATCTCGGCAGCATGAACAGTGGCCTTCATCCTGGGGGTGACCTTTTCCGTGGCCGCGATCAGGGCCGCCCGCGGCTGCTCGATTCCGAAGCTGCGGGCCGCGGCGATGCAGTACTCCAGGATCTGCACCTTGGTCGGCAGGTCAGGCGCAGGGATGATGGCCACGTCGGCGACGAAAAGAAGTTTGCCGTGGCTGGCCACGTAGGCGGGCAGTTCCACCACGGTCACATGGGTCAGGACATGACCTGCCGGCAACAGGCCGTGTTCCTTGTCCAGAATCTGCTTCATGTAGTCGGAAGTCGGGATCAATCCTTTCATCAACACGTCGGCCCGGCCCGAGCGGACCAGATCGACGGCGATCCTGCCCGCAGCGACGGCATCCGATTCCTCGACCACAGTAAACCCATCGGCATCCAGGCCCATTTCCGCGCAAAGCCCGGCAATGCGCGAGGCGTCACCGACCAGGGTCACCTCGGCGATCCCTTCGGCAGCGGCGTGGGCGGCGGCCCCGATGGTATTGGGATCGTGCCCGGCGGCAACGGCCACGCGGCGGCTGGGCCGGTCCCGCAGGTCGGCGACAAGTTGATCGAGACTGCGAACCGGATTCATCTGCTGTCCCCTGATTTGGTTGCCCGTTGCTTTATGACGCCGGCGGTGGGTCGTAGGTGCGGGCCACTTCCTTGCCGTTGAGCACCCGCAGGGCCCCCTTGATCAGGGCGCGCATCTCGTTTTCCCCCGGATAGGCGGTCACCCCGCAACCGAGAGCCTTCAATCCTGCGGTGATGTCCGCGACCACCATCTCGCTGCGGGCCAGGCCGCCGGTCAACAGGACCCGGTCCACGGGGTCTCCGTCAAAGGCCGGCAGCAGCGCGCTGATGTTCTTGCAGATCTGGTAGATCATCGCCTCGTAGACCTCGCAGGCTTCCTCGTCGCCTTCGA
The DNA here is from genome assembly GCA_030643455.1 of Candidatus Krumholzibacteriia bacterium. Taxonomy (GTDB): domain Bacteria; phylum Krumholzibacteriota; class Krumholzibacteriia; order LZORAL124-64-63; family LZORAL124-64-63; genus JAGLCY01. The sequence goes on from DAOWLV010000102.1 coordinate 1,996, forward strand.
TGACCCTGCGTTCGACCTCCCGGAAATCCGACGTGCCCAGCAGATCGATCAGGCCGCCCCGGCCCTTGTTCAGCTTGAGCAGTTCCTCCAGCGTGTACCTGCCGCTGAAACACAGCCTGATCAGTTGCCCGGTGGGTTCGGACCCGGAACGCTGGGGGCTGAAAGGACCTTCGCCGTCCAGGCCGTTGTTCACGTCGATGTAACGTCCCTTGGCGTGGGCGCCGATCGTGATGCCACCGCCCATGTGGCAGACGATCAGGTTCAGGTACTCGTAGAAGGTCTCGTTTTCCTCGGCGTAACGCCGGGCGGTGGAGATCTGGTTCAGGGCATGGGAAATCACCTGGCGCCGCAGGGCCTTCATGCCGGTGACCTTGACCCGGGCGGGAGCCTCGTCAACAACCACGGGGTCGACGATGAACGCGGACTTGCCGGAATCGGCCACCAGTTCGCGGGCGATCAGGGCACCCAGGTTCGAGGCGTGATCACTTCCGGTGCCGGCGAGCAGATCTTCGCGCATACGATCGTTCACCGAGTAGGTGCCGTGAGCAATTGGTTGCAGAATGCCCCCGCGTCCGGAAACGGCATCCAGGTCGTCCACGGTCATACCGTGGTCCCCCAGGGCGGCAAGAATCACGTCCTTGCGCATGCCGTACTGTTCGACGATTCGTTTCCCTTCGTATGGCTCCAGTTCCGCGGACGAATGCTGGATCTCCTGGGAGAACCTTTCCAGCTCTCCTTCGTACACCGCGATCCTGGTCGAAGTCGATCCCGGATTGATGGCCAGGATCCGGTAGCGCGGAAAAAAGGTGTCCTTGGGAGTCCGCGACCAGTGCTTGAAACGGTGCATACGCAGGACGCAGGCCTTGACACCCAGGACGGCGTCTTCGGCCGTGCTGTCCATGGGCAGATCCACGCCCTGAAAACGGATCCCGAACATGACGCTGAACTTCTTGGCGTCAGGATATCGCGTCGCGTAGAGATGGAAAAGCAGGTTGCCGGTGTCCAGGTTGGGCACGATCAGGACGTTGGTGCCGCCCACGAAGGCTTTTTCCTGGCCCTTGCGGTACAGCTGGGCGCTGCGGCGCGAAATCGCCACACTGATCTTGACCTCGCCCTCGATGTTGATGGTGCTGTAGCGCTTGCCTTTCTTGATCCGTTCGGCCAGGACTTCGGGCACCAGGGTGCTGGCCCGGCGCACCAGGTCGGGGCTCGGGCCTTCATCGGAGCCCTTGTTGGAATAGGATACCATGGCCCCGTTGATGGTCGGCAACACCGCTTCGGGAAACAGATCCCGGGCCACGGCGCAGGTGCCGACCGCCACGTTCGCCAGGACATCGGGATTCATGGTGGCGTTTGCGCCCACGTCCCCCACGACCAGGATGTTGTGGGGAAAGATGTCCGCCGGATGGCTGTCCGGAAGCACGATGACGCCGGCCTCGCACAGCACCTCCTGCTTGGCCAGCAGGCGGGCCATGGGCCGGAAATAATCACGGGGCTCGTGGGTGATGCCGCCGACGACGATATCGGCATGTCCCTGCCTGACTGCCATGATACCGAACCGGGCCGGTTCCTTGAGCAACTGGATGGCTTCGTCGAATTCATTGCAGCGCCGGATGCCCTGGGGTAGTTCGATACAGGCCTTGGCGAACTCCTCCATGAGGTCGGTCCGCTGTTCGAGATCAACAAACGCGCTCTCGGAAAGAGCGAATTCGATGCGGGTGGAATCGACGTGGCCAAGCTCGCGGTGGATGACATCCTTGACCGCCTGCTCCGTCGCCAGGAACACCGGCCTGATGAATCGGGGCAGATAACAGGCGCCCTCGATGATGCGCGGATCGGTGGGTTCGGTGAAGATCACCGCCGGCTTGTTGTTCATGACCGCAAGGATCTGTTTGTCCAGAGACCCCTCGATATCGTACATTGGAATTCCCCCGGCGGTTGGTCGATAATTCTTTAACGGTTAAGTTGGTCAGAAACCACCCTGTTGGCAAGGAAGCCGAATGAGCCCGTCCCACAAAAATTCGCCCGATGAGAATCTGGTCCGATTGATCGCGCAGGGCCGGGATATGATTCTTGCCCGGCAGCCTGATTTCACCGGTCGGTGGCTGCTGGTCGACGTCTTTGCCCAGCGTCTCAATCTTCTGCAGGATACCGAATTGACGGCCTCCTGGCCTGTTTCCACGGCCAGCGCCGGACTGGACAACCGGCAGGATTCCGGGGGTACTCCCTGTGGGCTGCACCGCATCCACGGAAAGATCGGCGAAAGGGCCGAACCGGGCATGATCTTCGAAAGCAGACAACCCACCGGCATCCTGTGGAACCACTCCGCTGACCAGACGCAGGAAGGCGACCTGATCCTGACCCGAATCCTGACCCTGGACGGATTGGAAGACGGCATCAACCGGGGCCCCGGTATCGACAGCCTGGCCAGGTACATCTACATCCACGGCACAAATCACGAGGGGGCGGTCGGCTCGCCGGAATCAGGGGGTTGCGTACGCATGACCAGCATCGATGTCATCGAACTGTTCGATCAGGTCCACAAGGAGGATCCCGTTGTCATCCTCTGACAAGTCCGACATCCGCACCGATCCCGGCGTCTGGCTGCATTTCGCCGGAGTCGCCGGCAGCGGCATGAGCGGTCTGGCCCAGTTCCATGCCCAGGTCGGCGGACCGACCACCGGCAGCGACCGGGCCTTCGACCAGGACCAGAGGCAGGACATTCGGGCCCGGCTGGAGGAACTCGGCATCGGAATCCTGCCCCAGGACGGCACTTTCCTGACTGCGTCCGAACCCGGTGGATGTTGCGCCGGACAGACCTGCGCCGCCGTGGTGGTCAGCACCGCGGTGGAGGATTGCGTCCCCGACATCGCGGTGGCCCGGAAACAGGGCATTCCCATCCTGCACCGGTCCGAACTGCTGGCCCGGTATGTCGCTGCTCATCGCACCATCGCGGTTTCCGGCACCAGTGGAAAGTCCACCGTCACGGCCATGGTGTTCACCATCCTGCGGGCCTGTGGCAAGAACCCCGGCCTCCTGACCGGCGGCCCCGTGTCTGAACTGGTGAAAGAAGGTCGCATCGGAAACGCCTGGGCACCCGGGAGCACAGGACCTGACACCCCTGCACCGTACCTCGTCATCGAAGCCGACGAGAGCGACGGCAGCCTGGTCCGGTACCATCCCTGGTCCGGAGTCATTCTCAATCTCGGCCTGGATCACAAGACACCCGAGGAGGTCATGGCCATGTTCCGGACCTTCAAGGACAACGTTTCCGGTCCCCTGGTGGTCGGGGCTGACGACAATCTGGCTTCCCTGGCCGACGGCGCCGAGGTGTTCGGAGTGGATGGACAAGGCCGGCCCGGTACCTGGGCCCAGGATGTCTCCCTGCGCCCGGACGGATCGGACTTCCAGGTTTCGGGCGTTGCCTTCAGCCTGCCTGTGCCCGGCCTGTACAACGTGGTGAACGCGGCGGCCGCCATTGCCGCCTGCCGGTCGTGCGGGATCCCCCTGGCACGGATGGCTCCTGCCCTGGCTGGATTCGCGGGAGTTTCGCGCCGGTTCGAGAGGGTCGGGGCAGCCGCGGGTGTCGAGGTGATCGACGACTTCGCCCACAATCCGGACAAGATCGCCGCCACCCTGGCCGCCGCCCATGTTCGCCTGCCCCGGACCGGGGGCCGCGTCCTGGCTGTTTTCCAACCCCATGGTTACGGACCGACTCGATTCCTTCGCGAGGCCCTCGTGGAAGCATTCGCCACCAACCTGGGCCCCGACGACGTGCTGTGGTTGCCGGAGATCTATTTCGCCGGTGGCTCCGTGACCCGCGACATCTCGTCCCGGGACCTCGTCGACGACGTCGGCAGTCAGGGCAGGGACGCCAGGTTCCTGGCCGCCCGCGACCAGTTGCCCCCGGCCATCGCAGCCGAGGCCCGACCCGGCGATCTGGTGGTGGTCATGGGCGCGCGTGACCCTTCTCTGACTGATTTCTGCAGGGAGATCTTGATCGAACTGGAAAGAGGGGCCGGTTAAACCGGACTGCTTCTTGTGGACCGCCGCCTGTCGCCCTCCACCAGGATGTCCACGGGGGATGACGTGGCCTCGCGGCGATCGACGAAAAGGTTGCTGCCGTTGATGGTCTTGGCCTTGTGCTTCACCTCGGCGCAGATTTCCGCGACCTCCACGTAACGGGTGAACCAGTAGTCCCGCAGATACATGCCCCCCATGGAGATCGAAGTGATCGGGAAATGGCCGATGCAGCCCTGCCGGTCGACGGACACGATGCTGCCCCGCTCCCGGTCCTCGTCGTTGTAGAACGAGGAGGCGCCTTCGTCGAATCTCCGGACGACTTCATTGCCGAATTCCAGCATATGTTCAGAAGGCAGCATGACCACGAAATCGTCCCCACCGATGTGCCCCAGGAATCCCTGGCCTTCGCAGATCTTGCGCAGGGCCGTTTGCAGGATTTCCGCGTTGAAGATGAGCACGTCATCTCCGATGATGAAACCGTAGGCGTCGTTGAAGGCCTTGAAGTTGTCCAGGTCGGTGTGGACGATGGCCACGTCCCGGTTCTGGTCGAGGGCCCCCTGGATGGCCCTCTGGATCGAGTTGTTGCCCGGAAGCCGGGTCAGAGGGTTGGCATCGATGGCGATGGCCTGCATCTCCTCGTTCTGGCGCACGAGCTGGTGGAGCTTGATCTGGGTGCGGACCCGCGACAGGAATTCGCTGAGATGGCACGGCTTGACGATGTAGTCGACCCCGCCCGAAGCATAACCCTGGTCGATATTCTCCGACGAGCGGTCGCCCGTGATGAAAATGACCGGGATTGTCCGCCAGTCGGAATTCTGCTTGAGACGTCGGCAGAGTTCGTACCCGTTCAAGTCCCGCATGCCGGCATCGATGAGGAAAAGATCGGGGATCATGGATTCGAGGATCATCAGCGTGTCGTCCTCATCCCGGGCACAAAACACCTCGTAGCCCTGGTTGCGGAGGGTGCTGGCATGAATCCTCAGATCCTGGAGGGATTCATCTACAATCAGGATTTTTGGGTCGCCTGCGATCAAGTTTGAACACATCCCGTAGGTTTCCACCACGTCACGGACCACCCCACTGGCGGGGTTGCCCGAACTCGTTTTTCATGGACTCTACTATCGGTTATCGTATTCTGGGGTAGGAAATTAACCAAAAAGTGAAGGAATTTAATGCCAGGCAGGATTCTGCATCTGCTGTCGCAACGACCCTCTCGCACCGGAAGTGGCGTAACTCTGGACGCAATCGTCCGTCTGGCGGGTCGGGCCGGGTGGGTCCAACAGGCCATGGTCGGGGTTCCAGTGAGCGAAATGAACCCCGTTCTGGGGGATCTGGAGGCCGCGGCCATTCATCCGGTCTTCTTTGCCGGCTCCGCGCAGGAGGCTCCGAATCACGCGCCGACCCCGGATCTCGATTTCCCGGTACCCGGGATGAGCGATGTCATGCCCTACGCCAGTTCGGTCTGGTCCCAGTTGTCTGACAAATCCCTGACTGCCTACCGCCGCACCTGGCGGGACCACCTTCGGCGGGTCGTCGAAACCTTCCAGCCGGACCTGATCCACTCCAACCACATCTGGCTGCTCACTTCCCTGGTCAAGGACGTCGCCCCTGATCTGCCGGCCGTGGCCACATGTCACGCCACGGGGCTTCGCCAGATGGAGCTGTGCCCCGGATTGAAGGACGAGGTCATCCGCGGCTGTCGGCGGATCGACCGGTTCTGCGTCCTGCGCGAGGACCACCTGGAGCAACTGGCCAGCACCCTGGACATTCCCGCCGACAGGATCACGGTCACCGGAGCAGGCTACCGGGATGAGCTGTTTTTTTCCGGTTCCACGCCCGCACCCGGGACCGGTGAATTGCTCTACATCGGGAAATACAGCGCCGCCAAGGGACTGCCCTGGCTGTTGGATGCAGTGGAAAGACTATCGGTGGATCATCCCGATCTGCGCCTTCATGTCGCCGGCAGCGGCGCGGGACCCGAGGCGGACAAACTCCGGCGCCGCATGGAGACCCTGTCGCCGGTGGTGGTCCTGCACGGCCAACTGGATCAAGCCGCTCTTGCCGACCTGATGCGCCGGTGCGACATCTGCGTGCTGCCCTCGTTCTACGAAGGCGTGCCCCTGGTGCTGGTGGAAGCGGCCGCCTGCAACTGCCGGATCGTGTCCACCGCCTTGCCCGGAGTGATCGAGCAGATCTCACCGTATCTCGGTGACAGGTTGGACCTGGTTCCGCTGCCTCGCCTCACGGGTATCGATCAGCCGGTTCCCGAGGATCTGCCCCACTTCGTGGATGATCTTGTGGTCTCGTTGCGTGGGGCACTGGAAGCCGGAACCGAGGTCACTCCGCCTGACCTGGCCCACTTCACCTGGGATGCGGTTTTTGGGCGGGTTGAAAAGATCTGGCGGGGGTTGATTTGACCCGGTGAAGTTGTCGCGGTGATGGCGCGATGACAGCACATAATCAAGCGGTGCGCTTTAATTGAATCCCGCCTCTCCGCTCATGATACAACCGGTGGCAGGAGCCGCAGAGGGTCACCAGGTTATCCGCCTTGTTGCTGCCTCCCTGCTGTCTTGAAACGATGTGGTGCACTTCCAGAAACCGGGTTCTGCCGCAACCGGGGGCCTGGCAGCGGTGCTGGTCTCTTGCGAGCACTTCCCTGCGCACCCGGGGCGGGATGGTGGTCGTGTTGCGGCCTCCGTGATCGCAGACCGCGGCATCGCAGCGCATTCTGTCGGACTCGGCTTTACTCAACTCGCGTTCGCCCGCGTCGGTTTGGACCGTCATGCGCCCCGTGGCTGCATTTTCGTGGACATGGATCTGGACCGGCGGCCGGCTTGAAAAGGCCATCGCGGTAGGGACCCAGATTGCCCCGGACCCCCCGCACAGATCCCGGCGTGCGGAACTACCGCACCGGGCTCCTGCCTCAGGTATTGACGCACAAGCGCGCACTGGGATAGGGATGAAGGATCCGCGGCGGCGGCAACC
>DAOWLV010000312.1 GCA_030643455.1 Candidatus Krumholzibacteriia bacterium
CCGCCGGTGGCCGAAGAGCCCGAAATCGTGGTCGATGAAGGCCCGGACTACCCCAACCTCGATCCTGCCGACTACGGTGTCCAGGATGTCTACTTCGCGTTCGACCAGTACGACCTGGATGACGAGAGCATGGGCCTGTTGTCCCGCAACGCCAAGGTCATGAAGGAAGCGGGCGTGGTCATTCTCATTTCCGGTCACTGCGACGAGCGGGGGACCATCGAATACAACCTCGCGCTGGGCGAGAAACGCGCCCGGGCCGTCAGGGACTACCTGGTCAGTCTCGGTGTGCCGGGAACCCAGTTGAAGGTCACCAGCTACGGGGAGAGCAAACCCTTCGCCATGGGTAGCAACGAGGATGCCTGGGCCATGAACCGGCGCGCGCATTTCGAGCGTCCGTAGGGACGGCTCATCATGTGGTTTTCAATCCATGATTTCCGTACGGCCGGAATGATCGTGCTGACGGTTTGTGTGGTCGTGCTGGTTTCCGGATGCGCGCCCCAGCTGGACCGCATCGAGGTGGCGGTCCAGGGCAACCGGGATGAAATATCCCGCTTGCAGACCGAAAACAAGAAGATGCTTCAGGAGGTTCAGGCCCTCGGCCAGTTGTTGAGGTTGGACCGCAACGCCGGTGACGAGTCATCGGCGATGCGCCTGGCCAAGCTTTCGCAGGTGTCCACCCGTCTGGACCAGCTGATTCAGAAGCTGGACGACAACGCCGAATACATGCGGGACCTTTCGGCACGGGTGGACCTTCTGGCCACTCGCCAGGGTATTCCCACCCTGGGGGAATACAAACCTCCGGCGGCGACCAGCGTGGGGATCGAGACCCTGCCCGAGGAAGGACGTTCCATCTTCGAAATGGCCGAACTGGACCGCAACCGGGGCAACATTGCCCTGGCCAAGGCCGGGTTCGAGGAATTCCTTTTCAAGTACGAGAATTCCGAGCTGTCCGACGACGCGCTCTACTGGCTGGGGGATCTTTCCTACGGTGAGGGTGAGGATTCGGTCGCTTTGGACTATTTTGAAGAAATGCTGAAACGGTTCCCCGCCAGCGAGAGGGTTCCGGCCGCGATGTACAAGTCGCGTTCTTGCTTGCTGAACCTCGGGCGCCAGGAAGAGGCCTGGACCGTGGGGGGGGCCTTGGTGGAAAATTATCCGGACTCCAATGAGGCTGCCCTGCTGAAGGCGGAATCCGGAGGCGAATGATCCAGCGGGGCCTTTGGCTCGCGCACTGCAAGGAGTGGAGAGGTGCCGAAGTTTCCCGTTCTCAAAATGGCCCGCGGGCTGTCGCAGGTGTTTCGACCAGTCGAAGTGACCAACATCGATGAGGACTACCATGCCTTCATCGTTCGTTACAGCGGAGACTACGTCGTCCATACCCACGACAAGGATGAATTCGTCTACGTCCTGGAGGGCTCCCTGGTAGTGGAGATGGAAGGCCGGGATGTGGAGGTTCGCCAGGGTGAAGCCTTCGTGATCCCAGCAGGTACGCCGCACCGTCCCCGCTGCAAGAACATGGCCCTCGGACTGGTGGTGGAGACCCGGGGGTTGCAGAAGCAGATGGATCCCCAGGTCTGATCTCTACATCCGATCCAAAAAAAAAGGGCGGTCCTCGAGCCGCCCTTTTTATTGTCACCCCTGATCAAAGGCCAGAGGCCCCCTCGCTGATCTTCTTCTCAATCCAGAGCACGTCGCCGCGGCTGCCGATGTAAAGTGGCACCCTCATGTGCAGATTGTCTGGAACGACATCCATGATGGACCCGGCCCCGTCGCTGGCGTAGCCGCCCGCGTTTTCAGCGATCATGGCCAGGGGGGCTGCCTCGCACATCAGGCGGAGCTTGCCGCGGGGATGTTCCGTCGTCGGCGGGTAAAGGTAGACGCCGCCGTAGAGAAGGTTGCGGTGGAAGTCCGCCACCAGGGAGCCGATGTACCGCAAAGACATGCCGGCGCCCTCGGTGGGGGCGTCCTTGCGCGTGGTGCCCTTGGAATTCCGTCCGTATTTAAGTTGCCGTAACATTTCACGGACCTCGGGACTCCACCGCGGTTCGTAGGCCTCGTTCACCGAATAGATCTTGCCGCTGAAAGGGGTCATGATGTTTTCGTGGCTGAGCAGGAATTCCCCGATGGAAGGATCCAGCGTGAAGCCGTGGACACCACTGCCGGCCGTGTAGACGAACATGGTGCTTGACCCATAGATGATGTAACCGGATGCCACCAGCTCGGAGCCGGGCTGCAGCAGATCATCCTCGTTGACCTGGGCCAGTTTGGATTTACGCTTCCAGATGCCGAAGATTGTGCCCACCGAAACGTTGGCGTCGATGTTGGAACTGCCGTCGAGGGGGTCGAAGACCACGATGTATTTTCCCGTGCCCTGGCTGGTATCGGCAAACACGGGGTCTTCCATTTCCTCGCTGCCCATGATGCAGACCTGCCCCCGGCGGCCCAGGCATTTCAAAAAGACGTTGTTGGCGAAGCTGTCGAGTTTCTGGACCACCTCGCCCTGGATGTTCTGCTCACCGGTAGAGCCAAGGATGTCCTCGACCAGGCCGGCCTTGGTGACGTCCCGGCTGACGACCTTGGCAGCGAAGGAAATATCGTTGAGCAAGCTGGTGAAGTCGCCGCTTGCACTTGGATGCAGGCGCTGCAGATCCAGGACATGGGACTCGATGGTTTGCAGATTTTTCGGGGCCAGGGTCATTTAAAGCCACCTTGTCGGGGTCCGCTGATGGGCAAACGCTATCATGGATAATTGTTTCACCCTCCATTGTAACAGCATGTACGATCCGGACAACGTTTCTCTTGTCTTGATTATCTTGCTTTGGCCGATTTTGTTTGCCATCGTGACTCCATCATACGAATTCTCCGTTGTCCGATTCTGGCCTGTCCGGGAGGAAGTCCAATGTCCGAAGCCATGTTCGATGTTCCGTTCCCCGAGAACGAACCCATCATGGGTTATCTGGAGGGATCGCCCGAAAAGAAGGAATTGAAGGCCGCTCTCAAGAAGATGGCCTCCGAGAAGATCGATATCCCCATGGTCATCGGGGGTCAGGAGGTTCGCACCGGCAACCTGGCCGATTGCGTCATGCCCCACCATCACAGCCACAAGCTGGGCCAGTACCACAAGGGCGGGGAAAAAGAGGTCAACCTGGCCATCAAGGCGGCCCAGAAGGCCAAAAAGGGCTGGGCGGCCACCCCGTTCCAGCACCGGGCGGCCATCCTGCTGAAGGCCGCGGAACTGCTGGCCGGCCGCTACAGGCAGGTCCTCAACGCGGCCACCATGCTCGGGCAGAGCAAAAACGCCCTCCAGGCCGAAATCGACAGCGCCTGCGAACTTATCGATTTCTGGCGCTTCAATCCCCACTTCGGGGTCCAGATCCTGAGCGAGCAGCCTGACAGCGCCCCGGGCATGTGGAACATGCTGGAACACCGGCCCCTGGACGGTTTCGTTTTTGCCGTCAGCCCCTTCAATTTCACCAGCATCGCGGGCAACCTGACCACCGCACCTGCCCTCATGGGTAATACCGTGGTCTGGAAGCCTGCTTCCAGTTCAGTGTTTTCCGGACATTACATCATGGAGATTCTCAAGGAAGCAGGCCTGCCTGACGGTGTGATCAATTTCGTGCCCGGCAGTGGCGGTCAGATTGGCAATCCCGTCATGGCCAGCGGCGACCTGGCCGGTATCCACTTCACCGGCAGCACGGCCGTGTTCCAGGGCATGTGGAAACAAATTGGCAACAATATCCACAATTACGGATGTTACCCGAGGATCGTGGGGGAGACCGGGGGCAAGGACTTCGTGTTCGCCCACCCCAGTAGTGACGTGGACCCACTGGTGACCGCCCTGGTTCGGGGTTCCTTCGAATACCAGGGCCAGAAGCGCAGCGCCGCCAGCCGGGCCTATATCCCGGAGAACCTCTGGAAAGAGGTCAAGAAGAAACTGCTGGCCGAGATCGCGACCATTGCCATGGGTGACGTGACAGATTTCCGGACCTTCATGGGCGCCGTGATCGACCAGGGTGCTTTTGACAGTATCCAGGGCTACATCACCCGCGCGCGCAGCAAGGCGGCGAAGGGTCGGGCCCGGATCATCGCTGGCGGCAAGTGCGACGATTCGGAGGGGTTCTTCATCGAGCCCACGGTGATCCTGGCGGATGACCCGATGTACGAGACCATGGTGGAGGAGATCTTCGGCCCCGTGTTGACGATCCACGTCTACAAGGAGAAGGACCTCTTGAAGACCCTCCGGCTGTGCGACAAGTCGTCGGCCTACGCCCTGACCGGGGCCATCTTTGGCCGGGACCGAGAGGCCCTGATTCAAATGAAGGCCGAACTCGAGGGCACCGCGGGCAACTTCTACATCAACGACAAGCCCACCGGGGCAGTGGTTGGTCAGCAGCTCTTCGGCGGCAGCCGTGCCTCGGGTACCAACGACAAGGCGGGCAGTTATTTGAATCTCATTCGCTGGGTCAGTCCCCGGACGGTCAAGGAAACGTTTGACCCACCGCGGAAATATCCGTACCC
>DAOWLV010000395.1 GCA_030643455.1 Candidatus Krumholzibacteriia bacterium
GAACGGCCCGTTGCCGACCCTGGTGCAGTAGGCCTTGAATATTCCGTTGATCTCGCCCAGCGCCCGGGGCGGCAGTCCAGTCCCGGTGAGCGCTCCACCGATGGTGCTGTTACTGCTGGTCACGAAAGGAAAGGTTCCATGGTCAATGTCCAGCATGGTGCCCTGGGCGCCTTCGAACAGGGCGGTCTCGGTGCCTTCGCGCACCTTTCGCAATGCATCGTAGGGATTGACGACCATCGGTGCGACAAACTGGGCCAGCACGACGAGTTCCTCGGCAAGAACCCGCGCGGGCAGAGGCTCGGCGTCGTAGAATTCGCTGAGAATTTCGTTGGCCGACAGGATCTTCTCGATGGCCTTGCGTTCCAGGTTTTCGGGGGGCAGCAGCAGATCACCCATGCGCAATCCTGTGCGCTGGATCTTGTCCAGGTAGGCGGGCCCGATGCCCCGGCCCGTGGTCCCGATGCTCTTGCGCTTCAGCCGGGTTTCCCGCAGTTCATCCAGCCGCATGTGGTAGGGCATCAACAAGGTGGCAGTCGCCGAAATGCGCAGACGATCCCGGACCTCGTGCCCCTTGTGCTCCAGGGCGAGGATCTCGTCCCGCAGGCTCCAGGGGTCGATAACCATGCCGCCGCCCAGCAGGCAGCGAACACCCTCGTGCAGGATGCCGGAGGGGATCAGGTGCAGGACATGCTTGTCCGGACCGATGTGAATGGTGTGCCCGGCATTGGCCCCGCCCTGGTAACGCAGGACCCAGTCGACATCCCGGCTCAGCGCATCGACGATCTTGCCCTTGCCTTCGTCGCCCCACTGGCCACCGATGATCACGCGGTTTTCCACTTCAATTTCTCCAAGGTTCGGGTTGATCAGTTCAGACGAACCTGTCCCGACGGTTTCTCACGGTCTCCGGCGATTTCGAAGATTCCCGAGGATTTCCAAGCAAGCCAAAAAAAAAGCCCCAACTGAGGACCAGCAGGCTTGGGGAATTATGGCCCAGGGGTCAGTCTCCGTCAAACATAGCTTTCAGGGCACCCCAAGTTTTTTCGTCGACCAGGGACCCGGAGCCGCAATCGTCCGGGATCCCGGGGTTGCCCGCCTGGCTGTCCACATTGCCATCGGGCTCCCCGTCCCCATCGCTGTCGCCCACCTCCACGCCGTTGAGGCAGCCGTCGCCATCGGAATCGAGATTGGCCAGGTTGGAATCCCAGAGACGGCCGTTGGCCAGGTAGTCGACGCCGAAAGGATTCAAATCGAAACTGGCTGGAGTCGGCTGGACGACCAGGTGGCAGCTGAGACAAAGGTGCGGATCGGTCACCGGCAGACGGGCCATGTCGACCTCGGTGGCCAGGGCCGAACCGGCGAACTGGAACACACAGACCGACAACACGCAGACCGCCAAGACGGTCGCTGTCGAAAGCGAACCTGTGGATAATTCCAGTTTCATCCTGCCACCTGGACGGTGCCGCAAACCAAGCCGGTCACCGCCGAAGTTTTTCGCTTGTGTCGGTCCACCAATGGCACCTGGTGCAGGCTTCCATGGCCTTCCATTACCAATTATACCCCGGGCCCTGCAAGGCCGTCAAATCACCCTTGGCCGTCATTGGCGGCCAGAAGGTCCTCCACCCAGCCCAGCATTTCCTGCCGCCCGGTACCCCGGACGGCGGAAGTGGTGAAAAACGGGGTGTCGCTGGGAACTCCCAGAGCCTTGATTATCTCCTGAAAGCGCCCGGAACGGGAATTGGTTCCGATTTTGTCGATCTTGGTCACCGCCAGGGCAAAAGGATGTCCCGACTCCCTGACCCAGCTCGAAACCTCCAGATCCTCCCGGGTCGGCTGATGCCGAATATCCAGAAGATGGAAAATGGCCAGGGGCCGGTCGCCGGCCAGCAGATACCGCCGGAAAAGGGTCATCCAGGCCGCGCGCTTTTTCTTGCTGACCTTGGCGAAACCATATCCAGGCAGGTCGACCAGGTAGAATTTATCCTCCACCAGGAAATAGTTCAAAAGGCGCGTTTTCCCAGGCTTGCCGCTGGTATGGGCAACTTTGTTGCGGTCCAGGAAGTGGTTGATCAGTGAGGATTTACCACAGTTGCTCCGCCCGATGAATGCGAATTCGGGCAGTATCCTGTCTGGTCGGCCCGCCAGATCGGGGCTGCTGGTGATGAATTCGACTTCCATGTTGCTGCTCAGCCCTTCCTGGCCCGGGCGGCCGCCTTTTTCCTGCCTCCGCCCACCAGGGCCAGGGCCAGGACTTCATCCATCGTATCGACCAAATGGACGGTCAGCTTGTTCTTCACCAGATCCGAAAGCTCCCGGAAATCCTTCTCGTTGTCCCGGGGTATGATCAGATGCCGGCTGCCTGCCCGGACCGCGGCGACCGCCTTTTCCGGCAGACCGCCGATGGGCAGCACCTTTCCGCGCAGGGTAACTTCCCCGGTCATCGCGACGTCGGCACGCACCGGAACCTCCCGCAGTAGCGACACGATCGCCGTGGCCATGGCCACACCAGCGCTGGGGCCGTCCTTGGGAATGGCCCCCTCCGGGACGTGGATGTGAATCTGTTGTTTTTTGAACCAGTCGCCTGACATTTCCCTGCACAACCCCCGGGCGTAGCTGAGAGCCGTCTCGGCGGATTCCTTCATCACGTCCTTCAGGTTGCCCGTGATGGTGATCTTGCCGCTGCCGGGCACCGAGGCCACCTCTATCTCGAGTATCTCGCCGCCGGCCATGGTCCAGGCCAGTCCCACCACGACCCCCACTTCGGGATCACGGTCCACCAGCTTGCGGCGGAATTTGGGAATGCCCAGATATTTCTGGACGTTCCGGTCATTGACCGCCCCGGGGAATTTGCCCTTGTCGGCATGGTGCTTGGCGACCTTTCGGCAGATCCCGGCGATCTCCCGTTCCAGGTTTCGCACTCCCGCCTCGCGGGTGTAACCATCGATGAGGGCCTGGAAGGCGGACCGTTTGAACCCGCCGGACCACTTGGCGACCCCGTTGCGTTTCATCTGGCGCGGGGCAAGGAAACGCTCGGCGATGACCAGCTTTTCGTGTTCCAGGTAACCGGGAATCCGGATGATCTCCATGCGATCTTCCAGGGCCGGGGGAATGGTATGAAGACTGTTGGCCGTGGTGATGAACATGACGTTGCTCAGGTCGAACTCCACTTCCAGGTAATGGTCACTGAAGGTGGAGTTCTGCTCGGGATCCAGGACTTCCAGCAGCGCACTGGCCGGATCGCCCCGGAAATCCGCGCCCATCTTGTCGATTTCATCCAGCAGAAAGACCGGGTTGCGGGTACCGGCCCTGCGCAGGGATTCGATGATCCGGCCGGGCTTGCTGCCGATGTA
>DAOWLV010000384.1 GCA_030643455.1 Candidatus Krumholzibacteriia bacterium
GATTTTCCGGAACCTGGAAAATACCCCGCAGATCCTCGCTCGAGGAGATCATCTCATCGACAAAACTGGTCTCCCCCCGGCTTCCCTTGTCGGCCCACAGCTTCCACTGGTAGATCCGACCCGGCTCCAAAGCGGGAGTGCCTGGCCAGCCGTCGAAACCATAGACAACGCTCACGGCTTCAGCCGCGATGAAACCATGATTGACGGTCCCATCGGCGTTAAAACCACCCCAGAGGACATTACCGCCATGGTCTTTCACCTCGATGAAGTATTCCTTCGCCGAGGGATAGGCTTCCCAGGTGAAAGTCGGCACTTGCGAGTCCGCCATGAAGGCATAGGTGGAGTCCGCGGGATTCGTCGGCGAAAGAATTGTGATCGCCCCGGTGACACTGAAATCCAGGTCCAGGGAATCCGAAGTCGCAAAAGAAACATCCAGACCGCCGGGGTTCTTGAACAACCAGTCGGGATCGAGGACATACCCGTCATTCCTCAATGACGCCCAGGCAATGTAGTCACCGTCGGGAATACTTTCGATCCTGTAGTTCAGCCCTGTCACATCACTCATGACCGACAGGCCCGGAATGACGGCGCGAGTCTCCGGATCCACCAGTGTGATGTCGACCGTGGAGTTTTCCGAAGCCAGGAACGTGACGGAACCCTTGAGCAATGACCCCTGGTATTCCGAAACCGGGATGCTGACGGTGTCGACCTCGGCCGAAGCCGAGATCGAGGCGCTGACCGGCTCATCCATCTTGTAGCCCGACTTCAGGGCATCCATGTCGTAGGTGCCGTAAGGCAAATTGTAGAGGATGAAAAAACCGTCGGGCCCAGAAACCGTGTCATATTTTTCCTGTGTCGCCTGGGACCCGGCCAGGATGAGAAAATTGTTGATGGCCGGTTCGACAAACCCTTGGATATAGCCGGCGCTTCCGGGATTTTCCAGATCATTCAACAATATTCCCTCGATCGTGGTGTCTTCCGATGCCACGAAAAACGGGATGGGAGCGATATTTTCGGGAGGAACCGAATCAAATCCCTGGGCGGAAATGTGGAGGAAGTAGTTTCCCACCTCGACATCGAAATACACTGACCCATTCGAATCGGTCATGCCTCTGAGCATGGCCTCGTTGTTCTCGGCCTGGTACAGCACCACATTCGAATTGTCCACCAGAGAACTGTCCGCGCTGCTTCGGACGACGACTTTCAGGACCGTCGGGTCGGGGGGGGCGGGTATGACCGGGTCGTCATCGTCACCGCCGCAGCCTGCCACATGAATGGCCATCGTCGTCAAGATCGCCATCACCATCAAATAACCGATTATTTTCTTCACAGCCTTACTCCCAGGTTTTTTTAGAGGTTCGCGGGCGGTATCTTGCGCAACCTCGGGTCTAATCCTTCGCATTTGGTTTTTCGGCAATTTTATTGAAGACTTGAACCAGGACCGGAACCTAGAACCGATAGGAAACGAAGGTCCTCAGTTCAATATTCTTCAAATGCATCTCGGGAAGGTCGTCGAAGTACGAATCCCGCAGGTAATAGGTATACTCCAATCCCACCCCCCACTTCTTGTAGATCCGCGGATTCAAGGTGGCCTGCGCCCAGTGAATGAATTCGTCGCCGTCGACGCCGCTGACGGTATGGAACCAGTAGATCCAGTAACGGATGGACAAGGAGCCGTATTTCCGGTGGTCAAGCATTCCGAACATCTTGAACTTGGCGCCGGTGGTGTAGTTGTACTGGCGGCCAGGAGCGGTTTCGAACCCTACATTGGAGCCACCCAGGATCACCCAGTTCAACTGGGCGCCGGTCAGGATTTTTATGGGTGATTGGGAGTTGAAGCGGGAAAAGATACCCCCGCCGATACTCTGCCCCCCGAACTGATAGACCTGGGAATCGAAGTAGTCGTAGTCATGGAAGATTCCGAACAGGCTGCGGTTGTCCTGGCGGTGATCGAATTTCCGGCCGTAGAGAATGCCTGTGCCGGTGACCTCGTGGATGAACGGGAAACGGCCGTGCAGTGTCAGGGCAGCCCGTAACGTGAAATATTCGAAGGGATCTGGATCGGCGAGATCCTCGAAGGGATCACCGTATAGGAATTTCCCCTTCAGTAGGTAGGCGGGCATGCTGTTGCTCAGGTCGGTTCCGTCGGCGACGTGGTTGGTGCCCGCCGAGAAATGGCCACCCAGATACGACGGCCTCCAATCGTCCGGATTCAGACCCACCTTGCCGGACTGGCCGGTGACCAGACGGTTGAACCCCCGGATAGGGTTGACCAGGAAGGCCCCGATCTCCCGGAAAGTACGTTCCGAACCGGTGGCGGTATTGTCCAGGATCATGGATGACAACCGGTAGGCGGTCTCACCCATGTAAATGCCGCCGGCCGTGGTGGAGATCAAGTCATTGATCGACGGCGGATCCGTTTCCATGAACAGTTCCCAGGTCATGCTTCCAGCCATGGTGATGGGAATCGAGCCCCAGAAATCGTAACCATTGGTTCGCGCCGCGTTGAAGAACTGGCCCCCTTGTAGGGGATGGCCCCATTGGTTCATGGCCCAGGTGTCGTGGTCCCACACGAAGCCCGTCTTCAGGTTCTCTTTGATGGTGTTGAGGCCGATGTCGGCCCATTCGATGCCCCTGAGGCGATTGTGCAGCCAGACCCCGATCGTCAACACGGCCATGTCCACAGCCATCAGGCCGTTGTTGATCTCGGAGGTCGGTAGTTGCAAGGAGTCGGGCACGGCTACCTGCAGCGAATCAGGCGCGTCGGTTTCGGCGGCCAGTGATATCCCGGAGACCAAGAGGAGCAGGGCCAGGGCCATGAGTTTGAGCCGCATCACAGCAACCCCACCCCGAAAAAGACCGACCCTTTGTCGACGGTGTCCGATCCCAGGGAATAACCCTGATAGATGCTGGTGGCAGCACCCCCGACGAACACGCTCATGTGCCTGCCCAGAACGACCTCCAGCTTGAGGCGGCCTTCCAGGGTGAAGTACTTGCCGGTATCGATTGCGGGATTGTCCGAACCGTCGGGGATGACGTGCCGGTAGCCCACATCCGCCCCGAGATAGAGCCGGGGTATGAGCTGAAATCTCCGGCCCAGGTTAAGCCCCAGGAAAAACGCGTTCTCCCGGTTGTCGAATGCGCTGAAGCCGCCGATGCTCGCTTCACCGTACCAGTGGTGGTGGGTGTATCGCAGCCCCGTGACTATCTGGGTGATGGAGCTGCCGGATGTGACCCACTGGAACTCGGTGTCCGGCGCCTGGTAGCCAGAGGGAGCATCTTCCTGGGCCAGGACGTTTTCCGGGGCGGCGAGTCCGAGAGTCAGAATCAGGGTCAGGACGCAGCAGGCTCTTGTCATGAATCAATTTCGGTTCGGACAGATAAGTGATGCTCGAAAGTGGACCAAGGCGACTTTACAATCATCAGGTCTTCGAGATCAAGTGGTTGTTGGACGTTACCA